>NZ_BAAGIQ010000065.1:0-12145 GCF_054658175.1 Alkalibacterium sp. s-m-28 | reverse complement strand
GGGACTGCCTTTTGAGCCTACCCATATCCGATTCCTCTGTCTGCATGAAACCTGTGCAGACAAGAATGGAGTTCGTAGGAAGCCCCCACTTCAAAATCCGGAGGATTTAAGTGGTGGGTAGTTCACACGTCGAAAAGCAGCAGAATAAGTTGGATCATCCACGCTTATTCGTCATGCCTTTTAGACTGGAATGAGATCGCATTATGATTCGGCACAAATTCTGGACTTCTGTACGTCGCTTTATCAAGTCTTTTATTTACATGTGTCTAAGCGCCTCTCATTCTGTCTGAAAACCAGAGTGGGAGGTTTTTTGCATGCGTCATTGATCGATAACAAGGCAGATTTAAAATCAGAAAAGCTTCACGTGCAGTTCAGCCTCGAAAAGAAAATAGGAAATTCGCCCCGAATGAGCATGATGAGCAATGGGTGAATTTATCTTTTTCTCGAGAGGCTGGCACGTTAAGCTAGACAATAACTTAAATTTATACTTTCCTACACAAACAAAAAAAGACCGACCAATGTCTCGACTTTTATCATCATCCCATATTCAGTTTTGATTTCTGAACATGGGATGTAGGGGCAGTCTTAAGCATTGGTCGGTCCTGCAATTTAGTCTACGTTTGCTTCAAATTCATCCTTCACGCGCTGCAGCATGTCAGAGTCTGTAATGAGTGCCAGAGCGGTATGTGTCAGTCCCGCAATGGTCTTTTCCATTCCCTGATACGCTTCTTCAGTCAGCGTGCAGTCTCGAAATTCGGTCGTGTGTGCTGAAACGGATTTGCCATTAGTGATTTCAAAATATGGATTGATCGCAGGAACAACCTGACTGACATTCCCCATATCCATTGACCCCATAGAATCCCGTTCTTCAGTAATCATTTGAATGCCTAGGTCTGCCATCTTTTCATTGTACAAGGAAGACAGCGTCTCATTTGTGATCATATTTTTGTAGGCTGCTTCATAGTGACCCCATTCCATTCGGCAGTCCGCAGCTAGTGCCCCGGCTTCTGCACAGCGAATGACTTTTTCACGCAGTTCATTCAAGTAAGGCATATCCATTGCTCTAACGTAAAACTCGGCTCTCGTGTAGTCCGGAATCACGTTCGCTGCCTCTCCGCCTTCTTTGATGACACCATGAACGCGTGCGCTCGGGTGAATCTGCTGGCGGAGTGAACTGACATTATTGAAGAAGTTGATGCAGGCATCAAGGGCATTTTTTCCCTCGAAAGGTGAGGCAGCTGCATGAGCGGTCTGTCCATAGAATCTGAACTCAATGGCTTCCATGGCCATGGACGTGCCACTGGCCTGATAACTGTCAGATGGGTGAGTACAGAATGCAACATCTACATCGTCAAAGGTTCCCGCATCTGCCATGGTCACTTTATCTCCGTTCGTTTCCTCTGCCGGGGTCCCCAGGACAACCACTGTCCCACCTACCTCATCAACCAGTTTGGACAAGACTAGTCCCGCCCCAGTATCGGTCGCCCCGAGCAGATTATGCCCACAACCATGTCCGATACCAGGAAGGGCATCATATTCAGACAAGTAGGCAAGGGTTGGTCCTTCTTTTTCTCCTTTATAAATCGCTCTGAAGGCTGTACCGATTCCCAGATAAGGGTATTCAACATCAAACCCATGTTCTTCAAGCAGTTCCACATGGGCCTTTGATGACAGAAACTCTTCGTGACCCAGTTCAGGATTAGCATAGATATACTCGCTCAGCTCCTGAAGTTCCGGTCTCAACTCTTTAATGATTGAATCAATTTTTTCATTGTATTGCTCACTCATCGGTTTCATCCTCTACTGTTCGTCTTTTTCAGACTAATATACTTAATATCTCTAGTAATCACAAATCAACTTTTTCCTGCAATAACGTCGATTTCAACTAATGCGCCAGCTGGAAGGGCTGCTACTTCATAAGCAACGCGTGCTGGGAAAGGCTCTTTGAAAAATTCTGCGTATACCTCGTTCATGTCCTGGAAGTTGGAAATATCGCTTAGAAGAACAGTGACTTTCAGGACATCAGAAAGCGTCAGGTTTTCTTCTGCCAGGATATACTCAATGTTTTTCAATGATTGTCTTGTCTGTTCCTTGGCTGTTTCAGCTGTGATTTTTCCTGCTTCCGCATCGATCGGCAGCTGACCCGAAACGTACACGGTATTTCCGAATACGACCGCCTGTGAGTATGGTCCGATTGCTGCTGGTGCCTTTTTAGAGTTTAAAATGTGTTTGTCTAATGTTGTCATGAGTAAGTCTCCTTTTAGTTGGTTTAATATGATAGATCTAAACTTTTACTATACTGTCTGGACACTGACCTGGCTTCCGGCAGTCGTCCGTTCGACAATAATATGAGAAGGGATTCGGGTTTTCAGTTCATCCACGTGAGAAATGATTCCCACTAGTCTGCCGCGTTCCTGCAAATCGAGCAATGTTTCGATGGCTTTGTCCAGAGAATCGGAATCCAGCGTCCCGAATCCTTCATCAATAAAGAGGGTGTCGACACTGACCCCGCCGCTCTGACTTTGGATCACGTCGCTGAGTCCCAGAGCCAGTGCAAGAGAGGCTTTAAACGATTCCCCACCGGAAAGCGTGTTGACCCCTCTCACTTTGCCTGTTTCGTAGTCGAACACGTCCATATCCAGCCCTTTGGGTTTATTTCCTTTGGCCGCATCCATCTTTCTCTGCAGCTCATAGCGGTTATTGGTCATTTCGCTAAAGCGTTCGTTGGCAGCGATCAGAATTTCGTCGAAGTAAATCCCGAGGACATACCGTTCGAATGAGATCCGGTCCGTTTCATTACTTGTACCGCCTGCCATCATGGCCAGCTCACTATAGATCCGGTAGTCTTTTTCCAGTTCATCGCTCTTGCCCTGATGAATGGTAATCGTTTCGACCGCCCGCTGATTCTGATTTACTGTTTTGACCAGGTCATCTCGGCTTTCTTCCAGCTCCGGCAACCTTTCAATAATTGACTTGCACTGATCACGGTATGCCTCAACCGGCAGAAGCTTGTCTTCCTTATCTAGATGCGCCTGGACTTCTTTCATTTGAACAGTCAGGCTGTGTCTAGCTTTCTCATAATCATTGATCGCTCGCTGCATCTTGTCAGCTGTCTCGTGTTCCAGAACGAGGGACTCGAAGCTATCGTCCAGCTTACTTTCTTGAAGTCTATGTTCAAAGTGGGCCCTTGCTTCTGAATGTTTGTCAGTCAGCTTATTGATGCTTTCCTCGGTCAGTTTGATTGCCTGCTTATTAGCCGACTGTTTACTGCTTAAGTCCTGGACAAGGGACTGATTATCTGAAGCCGCCTGCTCAGTTTTTCTGATCAGCGCTTCTTTTTCTGCTATAGCCTCTTTGACTTGTTTCTCGGAGTCATAGGACACAGATGCTTTCAGTTCGCTGCATAACTCACTCAGCTCACCAATCCGCCTAGTCATATGCTGTTCGTCTGACGTCAGCTGAACGCGTACTTCTGACAGATCACGTTCTTCTTTTTGAAGAGCCTCCAGTTTTTCAGTCAGCTTGCCTTCTGCTTCCACCCGCTTTTGTTTCTGCTTAAGGTCTTGTTCCAGCTTATTCAGTTCGTCTGTCAGTTCACGACAGCTTTTCTTCGTCTGTCCAAACGCTTCATCCGCGTCCGTATGTTCAATGCCCAGTTCCTTGCACCGCCTACCGACGGCTTCAGAGAGCTGCTGCAGATGAACACCGATCCGATTATAGTGGGCTTCGGCTTCAGCTTTAACTTTCTCCAGACGGTCGACGTCGTCTTTGGATACTGAATCAACTGCTGCGTGAGCTTTTCGAGGATGATCCGTCCCACCGCAGACCGGACAAGGTTCGTTCTCTTCAAGATCTCCTGCCAGGACTACGGCAATATTGCTGTAATACGCTGACTTGGCTTCATCCAGACTTTCTGTTGCTTGCTTGAGGTCCTTGTTGGCTTTTGAAAAGACCTGCTTAACTTCAGCACCTTCTTTTCTCAAATCGCACAGTTCCTTCAGTTTTTCGAGTCTCTGCATGGCTTCTGATTTTTTATCTTTCAGCTTGCCGATTCGATCATAACTATCTGGAAAACTGCTTTTGATGTGTTGAAGTTCCTTCAGCTCATTTTGCTGCGACTGGACAGCCTGCTTGACTGCTTCCATTTTTTCTTTAATCGAAGCCTGTCTTAAGCGGTTTTCCTTCAGCTGTTTTTCTGCCTGACTGATTGCTTCTTCTGTCTTCTCCACTTCGGTCATGCGTTCCAGCTCTTTTTTCAGTGTCTGAATCGCTTCTCTGACACGATCCAGCTTACCCAGTTCGTCTTGAATCAGGTCCTTCTGTTTTTCCGCTTCAGCAAGAGAATCGGTCAAACTCTTCTGCTTTTCAGACAAGTCGTTCCGCTTTGTCTGTTCGTCTTTTAACTCCTGGGCCAGATCCTGTTCTCTCTTTTTAGCCTCTACAAGTTTTTGTGCTTCATCGTTTTTAGCTAGCTGTTCCTTGTAATCCGCCACTACTTTTTCAGTCGCATCCAGCTCGATTTTTTCTTTATCAAGAGCTGTCTTCTTCTCAAGGTATTCAATCAGTCGCTCAGTAGCTGTCTTCTCTTCCTGAAGGCTTCCGATTGTCTCTTTAAGTTCAGTGAGGTGTTTCGAATCTGCATCAATCAATTTAGCTGTCTCTTCCAGAACAGCTGGAATGTCGAACTGGTCAATGGCTTTTTCAAGAGTCTGATTTTCTTTGGTTTCGATCGACTGAAAAGCCAGACTGACTGCCTGAGCATAGCCGTCCCGTTCTTGTTTCAGCTCTTTAGCCTGTTCTTTGAGTTTCTCCTGAAAGGCTTCGAACTGATCCGTCTGGAAAATATTACGGAAAATCTTTTCCTTGTCCGCACTGTTCGAGTCAAGCATACGCCGGAAATCCCCTTGCGGCAGCATGACGATTTGTCTGAACTGGTCATGAGTCAGCCCCAGAAGCGCCTCGATTTCTTTGTTGGCTTCATTGATTTTAGTGGTGACCTGATCTCCATTGTGAAACGCCACGCTTGCTGCGATCTGCTTAGTTTTTGTCCGCGTTCCTGGTCCTATCTGATTCGGCTCCCGTCTGACGGAATACCGCTTCTGTCCCAGTTCAAACTCCAGCTCTACGTAACAGAGATCTGTATCTTTCGCATGATCGGATTTATATGTATCTTTTTCACGGCCATCTTTTGACGGCTTGTCAAACAGGGCATAGGCAATCGCATCGAAAATCGTCGTTTTCCCTGCCCCCGTCGGTCCGCTGACCAGAAAGAGAGCAGACTGATTGAACGCCGTAAAATCAATCTCGACTTCGCCTTTGTAGGGTCCAAAGGCGCTCATTTTGAGTTTTAATGGACGCATCTACTCTCCACCTCTCTGAACGTCTTCCCAGACGCCATTAACTACTTGTCTTCGCTCGTCATCCAGCGGTTCGTCCTTGAAATTCTCGTAAAAATCACTGAAGAGTTCCAGGACATCCTTCTTGTCGGCCAGCTGATGGGTACGTGTCGTTTCTTTGGACTGCCTGTCTTTTTTGGATAAATATTCAAGCCCCATCGCATAAGGGTAGCGTCGTCTCAGCTGATGCATCGCATCCATGACATAGCCTTTATCTTCCAGCTCGAAGAAAATGTAATCTTCTGACTCATCCTGCATCAACTCGTCAAAGAAGCCTCTGATCACACGCAAGTCCCGTTTAGGATTGGTCAAAATCGTCTGAACATCGATCGTGTCTTTCTCCAGATCGACCAGCAGGTGCTGTTTCTTATGTCTGGCTTCTGATTTAGAATACTTCACAGGTGAGCCACTGTACCGTACCCGGTCTGATTTGACCTTCTGAGCTTTATGCAAATGGCCAAGTGCAACGTAGTCGAAGGCATCGAACAAATTGACATCAACATATTCTGCTGTCCCAATGCTTAACGGACGTTCGGAATCGGAATCTTCCACCGACTCTTTTCCCCCGTTCACTACATATCCGTGGGCAATTAGAATATTCAGCTCATCCGGGTTCATCTTCTCTTTAATCGATTCGATCTGAACGCGTGTCGCATCCTGAAGATCCTTGATCTCATCATTACCCAGCAGTTTTCGAACGGCGACATGATCCGCAAACGGCAGGAGGTAGAAATTGGCCCCCTTGACTGTGACTTTACGGATGTCTGTTTTGAGTGTGCCTTCGATAAAGAGCTCACTGGTCGAAAGCAGTTCCGCACCGTATTCCAGCCGTTCATTGCTGTCATGATTCCCCGCAATAGCCAGGACCGGTATCCCCGCTTCGCGAATCAGGCGGGTGAAAATCTCCGTAGCCAGAATGACCGCTTCTTTAGGGGGAATCGCCCGGTCATACAAGTCACCCGCCATGATCAGGACATCGACATCCAGTTCCTTGACCTCATCGACCAGTCGGTGCAGAACATCAGCCTGTTCTTCAAGCATCGAAAACTCATTGACGATTTTTCCAATGTGCCAGTCCGCAGTATGTAAAATTCTCATGCCTTACCTCTCCTTCTTTCCGTACGTTTCACGTCTTATCTTTGACTTGTATTTTATCAGAAAACTGGCACAGACTAAATAGGACAGTCCGGCAGTCCGTTCTAAATATGTCTGCTGACAATGGATTTCCAATAAAATTGAAACAAAAAAAAGCGCGCACCTTCTATCCTTGAGGGTACCCGTCAGTCTTTCTGAAAATCCAGTCGTATCAAATTATGGCCAGGAAGGGAGTTGAACCCTCACGAGCGTTACGCTCACCAGATTCTGAGTCTGGCGTGTCTACCATTCCACCACCTAGCCGGAACATTCATTAGTATAGCACATCCCTCAGATTCTGTTAATACTTTTTTCATGCCGCGAATAAACTTTCTAACCCGGCTGAGCCCTATCACGGCGTTTTCCTTTAAGAGCTGATTCGGGGAAGGTTTATTTACAGCTGTATGTTATTTATGTTTTTTTGGATGGATAAGAGAAGGAAAAGAACTTCGGTTGATGAACAAGCTGACACATTGGATGGCAGATAAAAGTTATCAGACAAATTCCGACTTCATAGTCGCTGTGTATAATGGCCCGCTCACTCTTCCAACAGCCCAACGTAATGAAGTTTGGAGGAAGAGTGACCGGGAAATATTCATTGGAGGATTTGTCTTCTATACAAAAAACAGCTGGTTGTATTATTGCTTCTCATTTGTATAGGACTTGGTATCAATTATTTTCTCGAGCCTTCTTCTCCACTGCCCACTCTTTATTTCTTATTTTTTATCCTTGCTGGTTCGTACTTTCTGTAACAGAATCATAAGAACTGAGAAAACTTCCTTTCAGACTATTTTTTCATCTGTCTGATACCTTCTTCAAGAATCTCAATCTGACGAATGGTTTCATAATCTTTAACCAGCTACTCTTTTCCATTTACAAGTGTTTCGTAGAGCGCTTCGTAGAAATAGCTGTAGCTCCCTTTTTCCGAGACGACTTTTTCCTCATGATACTGGCCATCTCCAGACATATAATATAGCGTGCCGTAATGTTCCGGCAGATCCAGGCCAAAATCCTCGTTTGTCGGCATATAAAACAGCTTCAGATGTTCTTCCTGACGGTCTTTTGATTCCTTGATGAATGTTCCTTTTGTGCCATAGACCACGAAACTTGGGCGTTCTTTCAGACGGAAGTAGCTCGACTTGACGGATACTTTAAGGTTGTCGTCATAAAAGAAATCCAGGTCGAAATAATCGTTCATTCGTCCTTCTCCCAGAAGCTGACGGACATCATATTGAATATCCTGAGGATTTCCAAAGTAAGACAGAACCTGATCGACGGTATGGCAGGCATGGGTATACAGGAAACTTTCCATGGGATCGAAGTGGTCAGTCTGCTCAGGCACTTCAGGACGGAAATAATCGAAATGCATCTCCACTTCCAGAACATCTCCAATTTTTCCGCTTTCGATTACTTTCTGGACAGTCAGAAAATCCGAGTCGAAACGGCGGTTCTGATAGCATTGGATAAACAAGCCATTCTCTTCTGCCAGAGCAAACAGCTCCTTAGCCTGGTCAGATGTTTCGGTAAAAGGTTTCTCGACCAGTACGTTCTTCCCGTTTTCCAGCCCCTCTTTAGCCAGAGGGTAATGGGTATGCGGCGGAGTCGACAGAACCACTAGGTCGATATCCGGATCATTCCAGATCTCTTCACTCTCCTTAACGTAAGTCACCCCTTCGACAGCGTCCCAGTCAGGCCTATCCCCTCTCGAGAGAATTTTCTTTATCTTAATCGTGTCGACCAGACTTGAAAAAGGGATATGATAGCGGTTCGCACTCTTCCCGTT
This sequence comes from Alkalibacterium sp. s-m-28, assembly GCF_054658175.1. Classification (NCBI taxonomy): domain Bacteria; kingdom Bacillati; phylum Bacillota; class Bacilli; order Lactobacillales; family Carnobacteriaceae; genus Alkalibacterium; species Alkalibacterium sp. s-m-28. Next base: position 3,832 of record NZ_BAAGIQ010000065.1, on the reverse strand, counting down.
TCCGATGTAGGCAATAGTTAACATATGCTTCCTCCTAATGTGTTGTCATCTCACTTACTATTTAATCACGTTGGCTTCCTTCTGTAAATTGACTTAGTTAAATGGGCAGTTTTTTCAGAAAAGTCTGTTAGAATTGGTTGTTTACTGAAATAAATTACCCAAAAACTGGTTAGATTGCTGTCTTTTATGTACACTTAGTTTTAGGAGGTGGATCGCATGTCATTATTAACAGATCTGAAACACGACGAACAGTTCAATGCATCGGAAAAAGCAGTCGCTCGGTACATAATTACCAACAAGGAGGATGTTTTGAATTTATCGATCCAGGCTCTTTCGGAACTGACTTATACCTCACCTTCAACTGTGGTCAGACTCTGCCGGAAAATCGGTCTGAGAGGCTTCAAGGATTTCAAAATCAAGTGGTCTGCTGAGCTGCAGAAGGAATACAATGCCATATCGAATGTGGACCCTGATTTTCCTTTTACCGATGACGATTCATACGGAGAGATTCAGAAGAAAATCCTCGAGCTGTTCACTGACTCTCTTAATCAGACGAGTCAGCTACTCTCACCTGATAAACTTGAACAGGCTGTGGAACTTCTGCTTCAAGCTGATAAAATCGGGGTATTTGCTTACGGCGATACCTATCTGCCTGCCTTGAATTTCCAGAATAAGCTGATGAAAATCAACCGTTCTGTTCACATGGCCGCTTTGCCTGGAGAAAACCGCCACCTCGCAACAAATTTCAAGCAAGGTGACTGCGCCATCGTGATTTCCTATAGTGGAGAAAGTAAGAATAACTATTACATCACCCAACTGCTCAAGCAGAACGGAGCGACGATTATTGTGATAACGGGTAGTCCGTCTTCACATATCGCATCACTCGGGGACTTGATTCTTCCAGTGGCTGAAAGCGAAAGCCAGTCAGTCAAGCTCTCGACTTTCTCGTCACAGACAGCGATTGATTATGTGCTGAACACCTTGTACGGCTGTCTGTTCGTGTCAAATTACGACAAGAACCAGTCCAAGCGCATCTCATCCGAGACCCTGTTTCTGGATGAGCGGTTTTAATTTTGCTGTAATTTACTAATTGATTCTTATCAGGAGCATATCTAGATCACTTGAACGGATCACAACTGCTCAGGAACGAATGGTCGTGAAGACGAGAAAAAGTGACCACTTGAAAGAGTCGGAATAAATCAAAAGCAGTTGAGCGGATAATTAAATCTAGCGCTCAACTGCTCTTTTTCAATGATGAAGCTTCCGACAGTCGTCGGAAGCCGCCGAATGACCGGTTACTGACTAACCCTTTTGCTCCGCCGCGTAGTAAGATATCACTCAGTTAGCGGATCAAACGGAAAGTTGATTTGTCTTGAATATCTCTTGACCACCAACTGAGTTGGACGCTCACGGAGTCTTTCCGACCACTCGGCTGTCCTTCAACACCTGAGTTGGACGCTCACGGAATCTTTCTGACCACTCGGCTGTCCTTCGACACCTAAGTTGGGCGCTCACAGAGTCTTTCCGACCACTCGACTGTCCTTCGACAACTGAGTTGGGCGCTCTCGGAGTCTTTCTGCCCACTCGGCTGTCCCTCAACACCTGAGTTGGACGCTCACAGGATCTTTCGGCCCACTCGACTGTCCCTCGACACCTGAGTTGGACGCTCACGGAGTCTTTCTGACCACTCGACTGTCCTTCAACAACTGAGTTGGGCGCTCACGGAATCTTTCTGACCACTCGACTGTTCTTCAACACCTGAGTTGGACGCTCCCGGAATCTTTCTGACCACTCGACTGTTCTTCAACACCTGAGTTGGACGCTCACGGAATCTTTCTGACCACTCGACTATCCTTCAACACCTGAGTTGGGCGCTCACGGAATCTTTCCGACCACTCGACTGTCCTTAAACACCTGAGTTGGACGCTCACGGAGTCTTTCCGACCACTCGACTGTCCTTCGACAACTGAGTTGGGCGCTCACGGAATCTTTCTGACCACTCGACTGTCCCTCAACACCTGAGTTGGACGCTCACGGAATCTTTCATCCCACTCATTTATTTCAATCTTCTCGAGCTAGTACTAGTATTGCGTGACTTCTGATTATCCATGCTGCCTTTGTACTCTTCAAAGACTAAAACAAAACGCCCACAAATCCCATAACGAATGGGGCCAAAATAACCACGACGATACCAGTCAAGACGATGGACAGTCCAGACATAGCGGCCTGCACATCGCCTAATTCGATAGCTTTAGCCGTACCCATCGCATGCGAGCCTGATCCCAGAGCTACTCCTTGAGCAACCGGGTCGTTTATCTTCAATAAGGCGAAGATCGGAGGGCCGACAACCGTTCCGAGCACTCCTGTGAATACGACGATGGCTACTGTTAACGAAACGATGCCGCCAAGTGATTCAGACACACCCAATGCAATCGGCGTTGTGATTGATTTCGGAAACAGGGTCGCCACCAGTTCTTGATTGAACTGAAACAGGATACTGACAATAACCAAGATAGCCGTGTGAAACAATACACCAAGAGCGATTCCGGATAAAATTGCTGTGTAGTAGGTCTTCAAATAGATAAAGTTCTTTTCTAGCTTAATAGCCAATGCGACGGTAGCCGGTGTGATCCACAAATTAATGAATTGACCGCCTTCATTGTATTGCTCATAAGGAATTCCAGTCACAAGCAAGAGAATAATGATGCAGGTGATGGAAAAAATCAGCGGATTAAATAATGGGTTTCCAGGCCATCTTCTATGAAATATCGTCCCTAGAAGGAAAAAGAAAAAGGTCAGAAATAATCCAAAAAACGGGTTGGTCGATAAAATATCCATCATATCAAATCAGCTCCTTATTGAATCCGGCTTGCTGTTCAGTTTTCTCATCTTTTCTCCGCTTAAGCCACTGAACGACTAGTGCTACAAATGCAATCATCAGCGTTGTCGTGATAAAAATTGTTACCAGGAGCTGCCACCAGATGTCCCCTAGTATACCGAAATTCGTCATCAGTCCAACTCCTGCAGGCACGAAAAAAATCGCCATATTGTCAGTCACCCAGTTGCCGACTTCTTCAACTTGTTTCAACTTGATCCATTTGAAATGAAGCGCAATAAATAACAGGACCATTCCAATCACGCTTCCAGGAATAGCCACTGGGCTAACTAACGACAAAAATTCTCCTATAAATGAAAATAAAAAAATCCAGAAAAGCTGTTTTAATTGCTTCATCTTTATTCCTCCTCGTTCAACTCATGGTTTATTCTAAAGCAAAAAAGTAAGTTTGAAAAGAAATGAAAGCGTGATCGTTCAATATTTAACATGAAATATTAATTATCAGTTAAATGATAGAATCGGTTGCATTGAAACTTATCCAGTCAAGCCATGTCAATAATTTGGGCTTTCCTACAAAAATACATACTGACAACAGGTAACTTAATCGGTCTAATTCAATTACCAGTTTAGTCCAAACAGCATAGTAACGATTATTGAATAGATTGAAGCCCAAATAACTAGAACTCCCGTGACAATAGATATGATACTAGTCGTTTTACTAACGTGTCTCGTTTTTATTCCACTGTAGATTAATACAATCCCAGATAAGAAAAATCACTAGTGTTGCATTAAAAATTTAACTGTTTCATGATATAAAAAAGTCCTTTATAATGGGGTTGGATGACTTATCCAAGACCAAAACAAAGGACTACAACATGGATAAGTATAAAACAAAAATGACCATAAATAAATGGTTTTCCTACATTTCTTTAGAAACATTAAGTGAATCGTCTCGACAGACTATCAGTCAGTTTAATCGCTATTCAAAAAAGTTAA
>NZ_BAAGIQ010000064.1:0-12183 GCF_054658175.1 Alkalibacterium sp. s-m-28 | reverse complement strand
GAGATATTAACGCAAGCATGAATCTTCGCAACGAAGCGTTGCGATTAACCGTAGGGATTACGGGGTTAGCCTGATAAAGTAACCGACCGATAGGTTGGTGTTCTCAGGAATCCCCCACTTCAAGGAGCGTTAGCGAGTAAGTGGGGGTAGTTCAATGGTCAGATTTCAAGATCCCATTTCTCAATCGACAGTTCAGCATCCCCTTCAAAACGGATCGTATCTTTCTCATGTTTCGGATAGACACGAGTTGAAAGGACGTAATCTCCATCATTAAGAAAAATCTCGATCGAAGAAGTATCAGCAATGACATGGATGCGAGTCAGATCCTCAACTTCGACTGTTCTTTCAGAACGCCCAAAGCCGGAAGGCCCGTGAGCTAAGCTGAATATCTGTCCGTCATATGAGAGGACCGTATCCTCTTTCATATGGACAGACAGTGATTCGCCAAGTTGCTCTAGAGTCAGAATCAGTTCGAATGTGCGAGGGTTCTGATTTTCCAGTTCATACGATTCAGATACTTTTACTGCTGTCTTAACTTCATTTTTTCTAAGTGATTCGTATTCTTTGAGTGGCCGCTGTTTCAGCTGTCCATTCTCTACAGTGAGTTCCCTGGGCAGAGTCATGGCGTGCTGCCAGCCTCGAGCCACTGTAGGGTTTGAGTACTCAGGACTTATATCTCCAAGCCCCATCCATCCCCAGAGAATGCGTCGCCCGGATTCGTCCTCAAATGTCTGAGGGGCATAAAAGTCAAAGCCACGGTCAAGCTCTTTAAACGAACTTTCAGGTATGAATGTCTCTGAACTCCAGTCGACTGAACCCAGATAGTAACCCGAATTATGCGTGCTTTCGAATTCATGAGCCGTCGCTTTCAGTCCCTGAGGTGAGAAAATCAGAACGTCTTTATCGTCAGTTTCGAAGAAATCCGGACATTCCCACATATAGCCCATTTCTTTTTCACCTTCAAGGAATACCCCTGCATAGTCCCACGAATAAAGGTCCGTCGAACGGTAAAGCAATATTTTCCCTCGATGATTCAAGGCCCGAGAACCAAGTACCATATAGTACTTCCCGTCCTTTTCAAAAACTTTCGGGTCACGAATGTGATCCGTAAATCCTTCAGGGTAGTCCTCGTGAGGAATCACGACTTCTTCATGGTCAACAGTAAAGCCATCTTTACTGACAATATGAACGGTATTCTGTTCACGACCGCTGAATGTATGATCGTGGTCTCCCGGATGTTTTACATTGCCGGTATAAAAGAAATGAATCTCATCGTCCTTCACAAAGGCACTTCCTGAGTAAACTCCATCTTTATTGTAAGACTGATCAGGTGAAAGAAAGAGCTCTTCTTCCTGAAAGTGCACCATGTCCTTAGATGTCTTGTGTCCCCAGTGTACCAGTCCTCCCTCAGGATTATCCGGTACATACTGGTAATACAAGTGATAAATTCCTTTAAACTGAACAGCCCCATTTGGATCATTCAGCCATCCCGTTTCCGGCATCTGATGAAAAGACAGACGCCATGGATCATTCGCAATTTTACTCTTAAGTTTTTTTCTTTTTGCTTCAAATGTTTCCCAGTAAGTTTCATTCAAATTACTCATCAACTTCTCCTCTTATTTAAAACTTTCTCTTATCGCACTACCTTGCACTCTAACTAACAGGAAGCCAGCAGTAAATGAAATGGCTGTTACGGCTATATACTGAATCATAGCAATCCAGTCTCCAGTGTAAAGGAGGAGTCCTGGAAGAAATGTGATTCCCATACCAGTAGATGTTAGACCTAATAGGTATGTTACGAAGCCACCTAGTGCACCAGCCGCGATACCTGAGCCAAACACTCTTAGAGATCTCAAGTTCACTCCGAAAAGAAGCGGTTCAGTGATACCGAATAGTGTTGGAACAGCTGAACTGATTGCATTTGACCGTTTGACCTTATCTTTAAATAGCAGTGAAGCTCCGATAGCTGCTCCGAACTGGCCAGCCATACTTACAGTAGTCAGAGTCTGAATGATGTTTTCTCCAGTATTATTCAGAAGACTGATTTCAATTATTCCAATTGAGTGATGCAGTCCTGTGATAACAACGAGCTGCTGTAGTCCGCCAAAGATTATATAGCCTATACCTAACGGTGCTTCTATAAGGTACACAATACTATTAATAACTGCAGACTCTGCTACTTGAAGAATCGGACCTAAGATAAATAGCATAACTGAAAGTGTAATTGTAATAGATAAAAACGGGGTGACGACCAGGTCCATCATTTGAGGAATAAATGTCCTGAACCATTTTTCGAGTTTAGAGACCATCCACCCTACTATGATTGCAGGGAAAATTGATCCCTGGTATCCCACTATGTCAAGGCCAAAAATTACTAACGGATCTGCATTACCTGCTGCTACTGCCCATGCGTTAGGAAGTTGCGGAGCGACCATCATTAATCCTACGACGATACCTAAAATCGGATTTCCACCGAATTTCCTTGTCGCACTGTACGCTATAAGTACTGGCAGGAATGCGAAGGCTGTATCAGTAAGCATTTCAAATAATGTAAGTGTACTTTCATCCATGTTTAATCCAAGTTCAAGGAGTAAACCTCTAACTCCCATCAAAAGTCCTGTGGTGACCAGTGCAGGAATCAGCGGTACTAAAATATCTGCTAAAATACGCACGACACGTTGGACTGGATTAAGATTCTGATAAACGTTATCCTTAAAGTCATCTGACCCGTTGGCACTTCCACCCATGACTTGTTCTAATTCACTATAGACTGAGTTTACTTTCCCTGTACCGAAGATAAACTGATGTTGTCCAGTGTTGAAAAAATATCCTCTAGATTCAGGAACGTTTTCAGCTTTCTCTTTATCTACTTTCTTATCATCTTTCAAAATAATTCTCAAGCGTGTCGCACAGTGCTCGTAATTCTGAATATTTTCCTTACCTCCGACTGCTTCGAATAGTTTATTAATTGACTCTTCGTACTTCATATGATCCTTCCTTTCCTTTTTAACCGTTTTCATATTAGTCCTGTTCCTTTGTTAGAACCGGTTCCTTTAAAGGATAACAGGAACCGGTTCTAATTGCAAGAGAAAAGAAAGCACTTTCTACACTTTCTTAAAAAATGTGGTCGACTGATTGATGACCAGCTCGTTTTTCATTTCACTAACATGAGGAACTTCCTCTTTATTTATGAGTTTGACCAGTTTGTCCACCGACTCCAGCCCCATTTCTCTGTACGGATAGCTCACTGTAGTTATCGTCGGTGAAACGTAAGCCGTTGCTTCATATCCACCAAAGCCTGATAAGGAAAAGTCTTCTGGAACACTATAACCTAGTTCTTTAGATGCTTTAAGCACAGCTACGGCTATGTTATCCGTCGCACAGACAATATAAGTGGCCATAGTCTCAGGGAGAAACTTCAGTGCCTTCTGATATGCAGACGAGCGGGAGAAGTTTGTTTCAATAGTGTCGATGGTTATCCCATGACACGCTTTAACGGTGTCAAGGAATCCCTGCTTGCGTTCTACCCCTACTGCCCGGTCTTTTTCCGGCACTCCGACAAAAAGAAAGTAACGATGCCCCAGTTCCAATGCATACTTCCCAATCTTCTCTCCTGCTTCATAATCCTGATGAATGATGCTGTGTATGTCTTCAGCTCTCTGTCCGATGAATAGAAACGGCGTCTGAGTCTGTTTTACAGCTTCGATATGTTCAGGTGTCAGTTCACGGGCGAACATGATGATGCCTTCTACTTTCTGTTTTGACAAGGTCTGAATATTTTCGAATTCACGCTCGCTGTCCTGATCGGAATTGGTTATGATCAGCTGATAGCCGAGCTGTCTGGAGCACTCATCTATCCCCGACAGGACTTCATTTGTAGATGCGGAACTAAGTCTCGGAATGATGACACCGATCATATTCGTCTTCTGCGCTTTGAGGCTTCGTGCAAAATTGTTAGGCGTGTATCCAGTTTCTCTGATGATCTCTTCAATTTTATTTCGTGTTTCCAGACTGACAGATCCGTTATTGAGGTATCGGGAGACTGTGCTTTTTGCTACACCCGCCTTTCTGGCAATATCATTGATTGTGACCATTCGTATTCCTCCTTTTTCCATTTTTCCATGTAAATGTAGCAGCACAATGGACTGTGTCTTCTGTCTTTATTATATGATCAGAATAAAGGTTCTCTTCTTTTCTGATACTGGACTGACTGAAGACGAGCTGATGCTCACTGATTTCCTTATTAAATGTAATTACCCCGCTGGTGATATCATGGTCCAGCAGGAATGTACTGTCGAGACTGTCTAGTATCCAGTTGATATAATGAGAATTATTGACATGGTTATTTCCATCTATATCAAAGTAGCGTACGGCATACTGCTTTTCATTATACTCTTTTGAATCGACCTCATCCGGTTTCGTATTTCGTCTGATTCTTTTTGAGTACTCAGCTTTGTATGGGGCAACAATATCTTCAGGTATGCGCGCCATTTTCCTCTTTTCGCTGTCAAGTAATGCAAAGGTCGTTTCTACTTTAATTAATTCAGTTCTGTTCGAATCTCTTACAATAAACGTTCTATAGGTAAACAGCTTATTATATTCTGTGGCAAAGGTTTCAATGTAGACTGTCTCATTCAGCCTTGGCATACGGCCGATATCAAAGGCATAGTGCAGAATGATCCAGCTCAACCCTCTGTCTCTAATGTATGCTTCTCCACGTTTCAGGGAGTCTGACTGCTTTTCAGATACATCCAGCAGAAGATTCACAAGCATAGGTAAAGTGAGCCGCTGAGTCCGGTCGCACATATAGTAGGCAATGTCTTTCGTTTCTTCATATGATAGGTACACTAGTTTTCTCCTCGTATTCTTCATTCTAATTAAATTATAAAAGCAAAAATATAGAATTACAATTCTTATCCCTATTCTCCCCTTCTAATCATCTCCTCATCCCTTTCTCTTGTATAAAACCGTATCCAACCATTGATAACTGGCCATATAAAAAAATAACTAGAAAAACCGATATAATTGATTATATTATATTGAAATAAAAATGGGATTTGTACTAAAATAGAATTCATAGTACAATATCAAATGGAGCCAAATTTTAATCTTACTAATGATTATCTCCAACTTGATGGTCATTAGTAAGATTAGCTTACGCTTCAAAATTACTTAAGGAGGAAACAAACTTATGAGTGATTCTGAACAGAACACTAATAAAGGATTTTTGGGCATGATCGAGCGTGTCGGAAATAAACTTCCACACCCAGTTATTATTTTCATTGCTTTAGCTCTTTTCATCGTCCTGATTTCTGAACTCGTCTTTAGACTTGGCGTTACTGTCGACTATTTCGATGCAAGCGCTGGTGAAGAAGTAACGATTGAAGCCGTTTCATTAATGAATGGAGAGGGTATTGCACATATTTTCAATAGTGCAGTAAGTAACTTTACAGGATTCGCGCCTTTAGGTACGGTTCTTGTTGCTATGCTAGGGGTAGGAGTTGCTGAGTGGACAGGACTTATTTCTGTCTCGCTGAAAAAACTTTTAAGTAATGTCCCTGCCAACTTACTGACAGCAACGGTTGTATTTGCAGGTATCATTTCTAATATCGCTTCCGATGCAGGTTATGTAGTGGTTATCCCACTTGGAGCAATTGTCTTTGCTGGAGCAGGCAGACACCCGATTGCCGGTCTAGCTGCAGCTTTTGCAGGGGTCTCTGCCGGATTCTCTGCCAACCTGATCTTCGGACCGACCGATGCATTGCTTGTTGGTATCACTAATGAAGCACTTACTTCTGCTGGTATTGAGTATGAAGTTGCTGTTACAGCAAACTGGTACTTCCTTATCGTCTCTACCTTTTTACTGACAATTGTCGGGGCCTTTGTTACCAGACGATTTGTCGAGCCACGGCTTGGGGAATACGATGGCGACTACAAGCCAAATGACGAACCAATTACTGACAAAGAAAACAAAGGAATGCGCAATGCTCTGATTGCTTTGCTTGTCTTCCTGGGAATTATGGCTTTGCTGATGATTCCAGAAAATGCGCCACTTAGAATGCTAGATGAAGCAACTGGCGAAATGACACTGAATAACTTCCTTTCTCAAGGACTTTTGTTCATGATCTTCCTGCTCTTTGCCATCCCTGGATATGTGTATGGTAAAACAACAGGTAAAATCCAGACTTCTCATGACTTTGTCAAAGGGATGTCAGAATCAATGAGCTCAATGGGCGGCTACCTTGTACTGGCCTTCTTCGCAGCTCAGTTCATCAACTATTTCTCGTATACTAACCTAGGATTCATCCTGGCTGTAAGCGGTGCTGAATTCCTAGAAGCTATCGGATTTGTCGGACTTCCATTGATTTTAGCATTTATCCTACTCACTGCTTTTATCAACTTATTCATGGGTTCTGCCTCTGCAAAATGGGCAATCATGGGACCTGTATTTGTTCCTATGTTATTTGAAGTGAATATTGCACCTGAAATGACCTTGATGGCTTACCGTATCGCCGACTCTTCATCAAACGTTATTTCACCACTAATGAGTTACTTTCCAATGATTCTTGTCTTCGCTCAACGTTACGACAAGAAGAGTGGATTGGGTACCATCATTTCAACGATGCTGTCCTACACCATTGCGTTCTTAATCTCTTGGTCACTTCTACTGGTTGTCTGGTATGTTCTTGGACTGCCACTTGGCCCTGGCGCACCTTCTATATTACAGTAATCATAATTAAAGGCATGTCTTCCAAGTTCTGGAAGCATGTCTTTTTTCAATACTCTTCAACTCTGACATGTTATAGTTAGGATAACCACTGATTAACTATAAACATATAATACAAGGAGGGATCATCATGTCAAAGAAAACTAAAAGACGATGGCTCCAACTTTTCGGATTTCTCGTTGGTCTCCTGTTTGGCCTGCTGCGTCCGGATCAGATTCAACAGCTGTTTCCTATACTGGGCATAGGCGTTGGGATCGGATACTTCATCTCCTCCAGGGTCATCTCGGGAGAAGAGAAACACTTAGATGATCTTTCGTGGTTCATTCTTCTACAAATGATTATGTACTTTATCATTGGTGGAGCTATAAGCTCTTCCATAGTTCTGGCTATCGAGCTCTTTTCATAACACTTGAGTAATTAGGCAGATACCGTTTCCTGAACATGAAAAATACGTATACGCGCAGAGCAATTTGCGCGTATACGTATTTTATTTTTCAATTATTTCACTAAGGCGAGAGACCCCATCGGATCCCATGGCTCAAGCTCAACGACTGGCTGGTCCAGAGCTTTCAGCCACTCTTCATCAATGTACTGGCGTTTGACAGCAACTTGATAATTATACTCATCGAACCACTTATCGCTCATAGAGTATATTCCTTTGTCGCCGTTCTTATCTCCCCAGCTGTTTTCAACTTTCCATTTGATTGGATTACCTTGATCGTCCAGATCAACCCCGACAAAAACCATCGCATGCGTCAGCAGGCTCTCACCATAATCCAAGCGCTGAGCTTTCGTAAGCTCTACCGTTTCACCTAATGTCGCTTCATAATCATAGGCTTTATCGTCCATGATTCCAGCTTCCCTCTCAAGCATTTTCCCGACATCACAGCCAAACCAGACCGGCTCCCCATCTTTGATAGAAGCAATCGCTGCTTCTTTCAGCACTTCAATTGGTGCATTGACATAAGTAATTGCTTTTCCTTCTTTGACCGTTCCTAAATACTTGACGGTATACGCTTTTCCATAAGGCTTATCTTCCGTTGGTGCATTGATCAGAGAAATACGTTCATCCAGATCCCATGATACATAATGCTTAAAGAAATCTTGTGGGGTGATATCCGTCAGTCTGTGAAACTGATTATCTTCATCTCTATATTCGTATGAGAAAGTCTGAGGGACCTCTCCCAGTGTCTTAGTCAGCAGGCCGTAAACAAATGACAGACAAACTTCTTTCTGTTCAGTCAGCTCATCTGATGATTTTCCTGCTTTGTGACTGTCTCTCAGTTTAGCAGCAAATTCTCTTAGTTTGGCAGTCAGAAGCTGATTCAGTTCCCTTGTATTTGATGAATGGAACGTTTCCGGCATAACTGATTTTGGAACAGCACCATATTTCTCAAGTAGACCCGAAAACATATCCCACTGCCCCCCGTCCTGAATCGGATCGAGCAGCAGATGCTGAACGAGACGAGAGTTTAAGGGCTCGCCGGCTGTTTCAATGACACTTTCCAGAAAGTAATTTGATTTTTCCAGTTTATCCCAGAACAATGTGTAATTTTGAGAAAATTCAAAGGTCTTCACATTCAGCTTTTTCATTGTGTCTACCCTTGCAGTGTTTAATGCAGCAAACATCCAGCATCGCCCAGAGGACTTCTGATTCGTGATGTCTCCTTTTTTAGTTTCATGAGAGAATACGAAGGAGTGGCGTCTGGTCAAGTTATTGTCTATAGACGACTTGTTAAGGCCTACCTTTGACATCGCATTCTTGACAGCATGATTGACCGGATTTTTGTCAAAGTCATGTTTAAACTGTTTCAGTAAATCTGTAGTTATTTTCATCTGGCTCTCATCCTTTTCTTATGAATGATTTTATCATACCTAAAATCCAGACGCATGACAAGGTGTCATTTTCAGATTATCATCCGTTCAATTTTGAGAATCTCCTTCGTCTCACAAGACTCTCAGTCAGAGTCTTGTTACTTTAGGGATAGTACCTTAGCTCAGGTGAATATTTGTCGCGAGTTCCGGTGCTATCGGGATTGCACCCTAACTCAGGTGGATTTTCTTCTTGAGTTCCGTAGCTATCGAGATTGCACCCTAACTCAGGTGGATTTTCTTCTTGAGTTCCGTAGCTATCGAGATTGCACCCTAACTCAGGTGGATGTTCGTCCCGAGTTCCTTAGCTATCGGGATTGCACCCTAACTCAGGTGGGTTTTCTTCTTGAGTTCCGTAGCTATTAAATCGTAATTCTTTCCGCTATACTAGTGCAATTTCCTAGCTAAACAGTACTATTAAGAAAAATGACTATTCAGATGAAAAACCGAACCAGCGCTGGCTGATCCGGTACAGTTAACTTTATTCGCTTATTCCTGAGGTGCAAAAATCACACCGCCGGCCATACGATCTCCTGCATCTCCAGTAGGTTGTGATTCATAGTCGTCTGCTTCAGTATGAATGATTAGAGACGTTCCCTCTTCTGTAGCCAAAGTATATTCTGCATCAGGCAACAGAGATACATCTGGTATCTCAATCGTTTCACTGACGATTCCATTTTCAGGCACAACAAGGTTCGGCAGGTCGCCTAGATGATACCCGTCCTCAGCATCAAACCCGTGCTCTGCATCAGTTGGATTGAAATGATCCCCGGCATCTTCAAATGTTGGCGGAGTGGCTTGTCCGACTTCATGGATGTGCATGCCGTACTCCCCGGCTGGCAGTCCTTCGAGATTCAGATTGAGTGTGACACCATTCTCATCTTCATCAAACACTGCAGACCCTACATAGGTACCGTCACTGTCAACCATATCAACATCAAGTGAAGTGAATTCTTCGTCTGTCCCCGCATCTTCCAGAAGAGAATCTTCCTCAACTTCTCCTTCATCTTCTGTCACATCTTCAGTGCCGCTGTCTTCCAGTTGAGTGACCTCATCCTCTCCACAGGCTACCATCAACAAGGCTGTTCCACTCAGTAAAGCTAGTTTAGTTTTATTTAACATACATCGTTTCTCCTTCCATCTCTTTCATTGCATGTCACTTTTCATTATATCCATATCATACCAATATAAGCTGAAAATCACTAAGATTTAGCATTTTTCAGTTCTCATTCAGGCTCTTCATGTTAGAATAATAGGTACAAAGGAGATGAAACAGATGAGTTATGGAAGTTACAGATACACTAAAGCAGAAATCGATTTAGATAAGGTATCTTACAACTATCATCAAATGAGAAATCATATATCTGAAAAAACTAAATTCATGGGGGTCATCAAAGCCGATGCTTATGGACACGGTGCAGTCGAAATCGGACGTCATCTTGAAAAGGAAGACATAGATTATCTGGCTGTTGCTGTACTGGATGAAGCAATGGAACTGAGAGACGCCGGAATTACAAAACCGATTCTTCTGCTGAGTCCGATTGAACCAGATACGATACCGACGGCTATTAAAAACAACATTTCAATTACTGTCTTTTCACAGGAGATAGCTGAGGCCGTTAATCATCATGCCAGTCAAACCAAGCAAACTGTACGTATTCATTTGAAAGTTGACTCCGGAATGGGTAGAATCGGTGCTCGGTCGGAAGAAGAAGCACTTACACTATGTCAGACAATGGCAGCTGAACACATTTCGTTTGAAGGCATTTTCACTCACTTTGCAGAAGCAGAAAATACTGATGACCCATCGTACACGAAAAAGCAGTTTGCGTTCTTTCAATCTATTGCAGATTATCTGGAAACAGAAGGATTCACTTTTGAGATGCGCCACTGCAGCAATACAGCAGCTGCACTTTTATATCCCGAATTTGACTTGGATATGATCCGTACCGGCATTTCTTTATTTGGTTATCACCCCGATATAGCACTGCAAGACAAACTGGATTTGAAGCCAGTCATGACATTGTCGACTCATGCAGCATTTGTCAAGCAGATGAATAAAGGGGAAAGTATCGGGTATGGAAGAACCTATCAGACTACCAAAGAGGAAATGATTGCAACGATCCTTCTTGGCTACGCGGATGGGATTCCGAGAGAGCTTTCCAATAGATGGCATCTGACCTGTGGAGAAGATAAAGCCCCTATCGTCGGTCGCATCTGTATGGACCAGCTTATGGTAGATGTCAGTCAGATCGATGATTTCTCAAAAGATCATGATCTTGTCTTTATAGGAGACCCTGGTAAAGGTCAGCCTTCTATTTATACAATGGCTGATTTGACCGACAGCTTTCATTATGAAATACTCTGCGGCATCGGGAAAAGAATCCCTCGTGTTTATATAAAAGACGACACTGTGACAGCTAAGCAGAATGCGCTACTGGATTAATACTCAAAGCTAGCTCTCGCGCAAAAAAGACGACCCTTTGAACAGGTCGTCTTTTTATAATATTCGATTAGAAATTATTCGTCTTCGTCGTCTAGGTCTTCATCCAGATCATCGGTTTCGCTTTCTAGTCCGTCGTCACCGAGTTCATCGTCTGGATCGTCTTCTTCGAAGTCAAGACCTTCCTCGTCCAGACCGGAGTCAATATCATCATCCTGGTCCCCGTCGAGGTCATTGTCCATGCCATCATCCAAGTCACCGTTCAGTTCATCGTCGGCTGGCTCTTCAGTTGCCGGCAATTCGCTATCAGTATCATCTGCATCTCCGCAGGCTGCCAATAACATCCCGGCTGTCATGGTCAGTGCTGTAAGTCTTGCCAATTTCTTCATCTAATCGCTCCCTAATTGAGTTTTCTAGCTAATTTTCTGTTCTGAATTACGCGTCGTCATCCAGATCATCATCTAGACCGTCGTCTTCAATGCCACCATCCAGATCATCATCAGCAGGCTCTTCAGTTCCTGGCAGATCGTCGTCTACATCATTGGCATCTCCACAAGCGGCTAATAGCATGCCTGCTGTCATAGTTAGTGCAGTTAATTTAGCTAATTTTTTCATTATGAATCTCTCCCTATTATATTTAATATAGTTTCTGATGATTAGTCAGAGTCTGCGATTACTCGTCTGTGTCGTCTTCCAGGTCGTCGCCTAGACCATCATCTTCCATGCCGTCATCTTCTAGACCGTCGTCCATGCCGTCGTCTTCAAGTCCACCGTTCATGTCATCTTCCATACCTGGCAGATCGTCGTCCGTGTCATTGGCATCTCCGCAAGCGGCTAAAAGCATCCCGGCTGTCATCGTTAAGGCAGTTAATTTGGCTAATTTCTTCATATCTATCTCTCCTCTGTATTTTTAGTAATTACCAATTTTTTTGTTTTTTCGTGTTGTTTTAATGCAACTATCGTTGCTCTATCAATTAAAATACAAAAAGGCACCTCTTCCCCCCCTTAATCTGAGAGACACCTAGGAAACTATAGATGCTCTATATAAGTGGATTTAGGGTTTTCTCTTTTGAGTTTTCCCTCCACTTATTTTCTTTTTTTAAATTTTTTCACATTTTTATGCTTATTACTTGACTTTTGG
>NZ_BAAGIQ010000063.1:0-12636 GCF_054658175.1 Alkalibacterium sp. s-m-28 | reverse complement strand
GTATACAACAAAAATGACAGATTAACCACTTCAAGCTATCGCTTGACCGACATTCATCTCCCACTTTCACTGGTGCTTCGCACCCATACGCTTAGAAGTGGGAGACTTCTTTCGGAATTACGTTAAATATCGAATCCATGAAATTAAGAAAAGAGCGTGTCGAGTGGTTATTAAGCTTAATCATAACGCGTGAGATGCAAGAAATAGATGAAAAATTTTATGAGTTACTTCCTGAGGAAAAGCAATTTGATCCAAGTTCGGATACTTCTACGAACCATCCTTACGATATAGACTGGAGTGTTTATGATTCTCTCCAACCTACGGTTAAGGAGAGTGCATATCGTGTCTGATGTGATTAGAGAGAAATGTAAATTACTTCGATTGGCCTACGTTGCCGACTTGTATGAGATGATTCCCTTCGAGAATCCAGAGCAATATTTGTTGGCTATATTACAACAGGAGATAGAATTAAGAGAAACTGCGAAGGGCGAACGCTTCATCAAAAAAGCAAAGTTTATGAATGAAAAGGAATTAGTAGATTACCGATGGGGAGATCATATTCACTTCCCATCAAATCTCGACAGAGATCGTCTAGAATCCCTTTCATTTATCAAAAGGAAAGAAAATGTCATTTTATCAGGAGCGCCTGGAACAGGAAATTATCGCAAGTTATTATTTATGGAAAGAAATAACCTAGATTATTCATAGCCCAATCATAAAACCTGAATAAACCGCATCAAATCAATTAAAAATAACCAATCAATCTTTCACTAATTAAGTGAAAAGGAGCCCGATCTTTGATATTGTATAAGTGACCAAACAAACACAATTCAAGGAGGGCTCCATAATGAAAAGTGTAATCGAAAAGTCACTTCATTTCAACAAAATGATCAAAGTTAATTTTGACGGCGGGAATTTAACCTCAGACTCAGGGCTATTATTGTACAAAGAGTTTGATGAAAAGATCGGACTCGACCAGTCCATTCGAGAGATGCTTCAAGTCAAAGACTCTGTAGACCACCGGGAACATCCCAATCCTGATGTCGTCATTCAAAAAATTTATCAACATCTTGCAGGTTATCACACAGACGACCATGCGGATGAATTAAAGCATGAGCCGATGTTTACCACGATTCTGGATAAGAAGCAATTAGCTTCTCAACCCACTTTGTCACGCTTAAACCAGAAATTCGACAAGGAAACGATGAAGCAGATCCAGCAGGTCAATCAAAAATTGAACCGACGCGTTCAGAAGCTTAAGCCAAGCGAGCATTTTGTTTTTGATTTAGATTCAGCCAATTTCACGACTTGTGGCAAACAATACGGCACAGATTACAATGCCCATTACCAAACAACCGGCTATCATCCGCTCGTGTTGTTTGATGGCTTAACGGGTGATTGTATCAAAGCCGTTCTTCGTGCAGGCAACGTTTATACGTCTCGTAACGTTGTCAGCTTTATTGGCCCTGTGATCAAGGAATATGAGAAAATGAATTCAAGTGCGACCATCGCTGTCAGAGGTGATAGTGGATTCGCCGTCCCTGCCCTGTATGAATTATGCGAAGAACATGAGCTCAAGTACGCCATTCGCCTGAAATCCAACAAACGCTTAACGTCACTAGCTCAAGCGATTGAAAATCAAATCAGCGAGCGACTCAATCCCAATAATGGTGCGCCTTATGTATTTTACAAAGAAATCAGCTACAAAGCAGCAAGCTGGAACAAGTCAAGACGCGTGATTGTCAAATTAGAAAGACCAGAAGGTGAACTTTTATTTCGTTATTCCTTCATCGTCACGAACTTAAGCTATCGCCCTAAAAACATCGTCAAATTTTATCAAAACCGTGGGACGATGGAAAATTTCATTAAAGAAGGGAAAAACGGCTTTGCGCTCGACCAGTTAAGCAGTCCTGACTTTTACACAAATGCGACAAAGCTACAAATTGCCTTACTCGCCTACAATTTTGAGAATTGGTTTCGCCGACTCTGCTTACCTAAAAGCATGAATAAAAGCACCATAGCAACTGTTAGAATTAAGCTGATTAAAATAGCAGGTAAAGTAATCAACACAGCCCGTTATACGACCTTCAAACTATGTAGCAGTTGTCTTTATAAAAAACACTTTTGGTTCACCTTGAAAAAAATTCAGGGCATACCGCTTATTGAGTGACCCAATCAATAGCCATTCATAATTATAAAAAACTGAAATCATCTCGAGGGATAAGTCTGCCCATTTTTAAGTTTGATGGGAAAAAGCGGATAGAGAAAAGTGAAAATTTAACGAGCAACCATACTTATTTAGTTATAAAAACTAAATTTCCCTAACTGGCATTCACTTTTGGCAATTTAATGGGCAAATCACCTATAAAAAATCAAGTTATGAATAATGCAGGAAATAAATACAATAAAAGCCACAATAGCAATAAGCACTACTCCTTGACCTAATGTAGCTCGATTACTATTAATGGTTTGCATATTCATAGCGGTCTCTTCACTTATCGTAGAAGAGACGCCATATGTCTCAATATATCTTGCTCTCCTAAATAAATAATCTAGCTCCAGAATTAGTAAAGTTATATTTAAGAAAAACACACATAGACAAAAGCCGTATTTTTTAAGTTTAGTTCCCATAAGTTAAACCCCTTTTTACTCTTTAAGTATTTAAAAATTATTAATCTAAGTAAAATTTTGCTTGTTTATTATTATGCTGAATAATTCGTACATTTTCTTTGAACTGTCTGATATGGTAAGGGTGTTTAAACTAACACTTAGAAAGAAGTTATTCTCATGACTAGCTTAAATAAAAATTAAGTGAACTTCAATACAAACCTGACTATTTCTCATACAGATGCTTCTCTATCAAGTGAGTGTGGATTAGTGTCAGTGCAACACTACGTACAACCATAATAATTTTCGCGGTTATTATTTCTCTAATCATTTTATTTAAAAAGAGTAAAAGTACTGCATGGTTCATCATATGTATCATTTTCTTTATAGCACTTAATCTTTCCGTCTATTCTGATAATAAGGAAAAAGCTAGAAACCTTTATAACAGGATTCTAGCTTTATTTCTTTTATTAAATTTAACCCACTGACCCTTCCATCTCATAAGAAATCAGACGGTTTAATTCAACAGCGTATTCCATTGGTAGTTCTTTAGTGAATGGTTCAACGAATCCCATCACGATCATTTCAGTCGCGGTTTCTTCGTCGAGTCCTCTACTCATCAGGTAGTAGAGTTGTTCTTCAGATATTTTAGATACTTTCGCTTCGTGCTCGAGGGCCACGTTTGAGTTGTGGATCTCGTTGAAAGGTATCGTATCTGATTTAGACAAGTCATCCATCAGGATCGTGTCACACTCAATGTGTGAAATAGATCCACCGGAGTTTTTACCGAATGTTACTTGTCCACGGTAATTTACAGTTCCACCATCTTTAGCGATGGACTTGGATACGATCGAGCTGGATGTGTTTGGTGCATTGTGGATCATTTTAGCACCTGTATCCTGAACCTGACCTTCTCCAGCCATAGCAATGGACATAGTCGTTCCACGCGCGCCGCGTCCGTTCAAGTGGATTGATGGGTATTTCATGGTCGTTTTCGCACCAAGGTTTCCATCGATCCATTCAACTGTCGCGCCTTCTGCAGCGTGAGCACGTTTTGTTACTAGGTTATATACGTTATCTGACCAATTCTGAATTGTCGTGTAACGGCAGTACGCATCTTTTTTAACGATGATTTCTACAACCGCTGCGTGAAGCGAGCTAGTTGAGAATGTCGGTGCTGTACACCCTTCGACGTAGTGCACGCTTGCGCCTTCGTCGACAACGATCAGGGTACGTTCAAACTGACCCATCATTTCGTTGTTGATACGGAAGTACATCTGCAGTGGCACGTCACATTTAACGCCTTTAGGCACGTAGATGAATGTTCCACCAGACCAGACTGAAGAATTCAGCGCAGCCAGTTTGTTATCTGTTGGAGGAACCACTGTCCCAAAGTGCTCTTTAAAGATTTCAGGGTATTCTTTCAAAGCAGTGTCGGTATCTGTAAAGACGATACCCAGCTTCTCGAATTCCTCTTTCATATTGTGGTAAACCACTTCTGATTCATATTGTGCACCAGATCCGGCAAGGAATTGACGTTCAGCTTCTGGAACACCTAGTCGGTCAAAGGTTTCTTTAATTTTATCCGGTACATCGTCCCAGCTGCGTGCAGGGGCTTCACTTGCTTTACGGTAGTACGTATAGTTGTCGAAATCGACATCTGACAAGTCTGCTCCCCATTCAGGCATTGGACGGGATTTGTAGTGGTCGTATGATTTCAGACGGTAGTCGAGCATCCATTCCGGCTCGTTTTTACGAGAAGAAATGTCACGGATAATATCTTCGTTCAACCCTTTACCCGTATCGTAGACGGCGTCGACCCCTTCGTCGTGAAATCCGTATTTATATTCTGTTTTCTCAGGTACTTGAGACATGAATATTCCCCTTCCTCATGTATATCTCTCTGCAGTCAGTTCATTCTATTCGGAATATGTCCAAATTGAGTTAATCGTGCGTCAGTTGACCGTCAACGCCTGTGCCGTCTGATCCGAGTGCTTTTTCCAGAGCTTTCCAGGACAGTGTTGCGCATTTGATCCGGGCAGGGAATTTTGATACGCCTGCAAGCATCATTGCGTCACCGAGTTCCTGTTCATGTTCAGGCTTGTTGCCTTGTACGACTTCTGAAAATTCGTTCACCAGCATCAGGGCTTCGTCAACGGATTTATTTAAGATCGTGTCGGTCATCATGCTGGCACTGGCCATTGAGATGGTACAGCCGCTTCCGTCAAACCGCACATCAGTTATTTTATCTTCTTCGACTGTCAGCTGTACTTGGATCACGTCTCCACATGTCGGGTTTTTCAGCTCGATCTGTGTGGTCGCTTTATCCAGTACACCGCGTCGTCTTGGGTGTTGAGAGTGATCAAGGATCACTGCCCGGTATAATTGATCTAATTTAGTCAAGGCCATGTAAGAAAAACTCCTTCGTGGCTTTCAATGCTTCAACGAATTTGTCTGCATCAGCAACCGTGTTATACAAGTAGAAACTTGCACGGGCCGTAGCAGGCTGGCTCAGATAATTCATCAAAGGCTGTGCACAGTGGTGACCGGCTCTGACAGCTACACCTTCCATGTCCATTGCGGTCGCAACGTCATGTGGATGAACCCCGTCGATATTAAACGCGATCACGCCTGTCCGGTCTGAGGCTTTCTTCGGTCCGAATAAGGTCAGTCCTTCGATTTCTTCCAGTTTCGGCATCAGGTACGCCACCAGATTTTGTTCATGGTCCATTATCTCACGCATGCCGATGTTTTCCAAGTAGTCAATAGCTGCGCCCAGTCCGATCGCTCCGGCGATGTTCGGGGTTCCTGCTTCAAACTTCCATGGCAGTTCTTTCCATGTGCTGTACTGCAGTTCCACGAAATCGATCATCTCTCCGCCAAACTCCAGAGGCTCCATTTTCTCAAGCCACTTACGTTTGCCGTAAAGCACGCCGATACCGGTCGGTGCCATCATTTTGTGACCGCTGAATGCATAGAAATCTGCATCCAGTGCCTGAACATCTACGGGCATATGCGGCACTGCCTGAGCACCGTCGACAACCATTACGCCACCTTTGTCATGCACGTAGTCAGTCAGTTCCCTGATCGGGTTGACGACGCCCAGGACATTTGACACATGAACAAGAGAAACGATTTTAGTCTGTTCTGTGATCTTTTCTCTCGCATCGTCCATGTCCAGCTTACCGTCATCCGTCAGCTCGATATATTTAAGTTTAGCGCCTTTACGCTTTGCCAGCTGCTGCCAGGGAATGATGTTCGAGTGATGTTCCATGAAGGAAATCACGATCTCATCGCCTTCTTCAATAATCAGATCGCCAAGACTTCTGGCAACCCAGTTCAGACTGGTCGTTGTCCCTCTTGTAAACAGAACTTCAGCCGTGCTTGGCGCATTGATGAAGCGGCGGACTTTTTCTCTGGCTCCCTCATATTGAGTGGTCGCTCGTTCAGCCAAAGTATGCACCCCTCTATGCACATTGGCATTAGAGGTATGGTAATAGGTTTCAAGAGCTTTCAGGACAGCTTCCGGTTTCTGTGTGGTCGCGGCATTATCCAAATAAACAAGTGGCTCATCGTTGACGTGCTGCTGAAGGATCTTGAAGTCCTCCCGCAGATGTTCGTAAGGCACGGTCATCTAGATGTCAACTTCCTTTCAATGGTATCAACCAATTCGTCACGGATGCTTCTCAGTGGAATAGCTGAAATAACTTTTCCAAGGAATCCGCGGATAACCAGTCGTTCTGCTTCTGATTTCTCGATTCCTCTGCTCATCAGGTAGTACATTTCTTCAGGATCCACGCGTCCTACACTGGCTGCGTGTCCTGCTGTTACTTCATTTTCGTCAATCAGTAGAATCGGGTTCGCATCGCCTCGGGCTTTGTCAGACAGCATCAGTACACGTGATTCCTGCTGAGCATCTGCTCCTTTAGCCCCTTTAATGATGTGGCCGATCCCGTTGAATGTCAGTGTAGCTCGGTCCATGATAACACCATGCTGGAAGATGTTTCCTTCCGTATGGTTACCATAGTTGACAACGTTTGAGTCGATGACTTGCGTCTGACGTCCGCTGCTGATTCCGACAGCTTTCAAATCACTTGATGACCCTTCTCCGACAAGGTCGACATCAAAGTCACAGACAACATTTCCGTTGTTCATGACCCCAATCGCCCAGTCGATCGTAGAATCTCTGAATGTGTATCCTTTACGGTTGAAATACACTGTAGAGTTCTCACCCAGCTGGTCAACTGCACTGAATTTGACTTGTGCGCCGGCTTTAGTGACGACTTCTACCACGATGTTTGCGGCATTTTTCGTGTCGCCTTTTGTCAGGAATTTCTCCACATAGTTGAAGTTTGAATTCGTGTCGGCATAAATCAATACGTGCTTGATGAAAGAATCTTCAACTAAACTGTTCTGAATGAAGACTGCTTCAAGCGGGTCTTCGATTTCAACGTTTTTAGGCACGTACAGGAATAGACCTGAATTCATGAACGCTGCGTGGAATGCAGTGATTTTATTCGTATTAGGTTTAACTGCTTTAGACATGTAGGCTTCCTTGACCAGGTCAGGGTGCTCTTTAAGTGCCGTATGCATGTCAGTGAAGATGACCCCTTTATCCTTCAATGACTGAGGAAGGGTTTCGATCACTGTGTCGTTTCCTGTCTGAATCACACGGGCAGCATCTGCCTTGTCTTCGATGAATTCAAATGGATCGATAGCTTTTGGTGCCGGTGCGCCAGTCAGGTTCGGGACCTGCCACAGTGGCCAGCGGTTATATCTTAAACGCTCGATTACGGGCGGATCAAGATCTTCGATTTTTTCCAGCGCGTCCAGGCGCATCTGAAGCATCCACTCCGGTTCCTGCAGTCCTGTGGAGAAGGCTTGTAATGCGTCTTTATAACTCACGTAGTCTTTAGTCTTTGTTTCCATAAGTCATGGCCTCCTCAAAAATTAGTCTTCTTCAATTTCAAAGTCTAATCCTAATTCTTCCATTAGACCTTTGTATCCTTCTGCTTCAAGTTTCTTAGCCAGTTCAGCTCCACCTGTCTTAACAACACGTCCATCCATCATGATGTGGACGATGTCTGGGGTGATGTAGTTCAGTAGACGCTGATAGTGCGTGATGATCAGTGAGCCGAAGCCTTCACCGCGCATGGCGTTAACTCCTTTGGAAACGACTTGCAAAGCATCGATATCCAGTCCTGAGTCGATTTCGTCCAGAATAGCGAAAGTCGGTTCGATCATTAACAGCTGCAGGATTTCGTTACGTTTCTTCTCTCCGCCTGAGAATCCTTCATTTAAATAACGTTCAGCCATTTCTTCCGGCATATCTAGAACAGCCATTTTTTCGTCCAGTTTGTTGATGAAGTCCATGACGTTCATCTTATCGTCTTCGTCTCTTCTCGAGTTGATTGCTGCACGCATGAATTCTGCATTGGTGATTCCAGCAATTTCACTTGGGTATTGTACAGCAAGGAACAGACCGGCACGTGCGCGCTCGTCAACTTCCATGTCCAGAACGTTTTCTCCGTCCAGAAGTACTTCTCCTTCTGTTACTTCGTAGCTTGGGTGTCCCATGATTGCAGCAGAAAGTGTAGATTTCCCTGTTCCGTTAGGTCCCATGATTGCGTGGATTTCACCTGTCTGCATTTTCAGGTTCACGCCTTTAAGAATTTCTTTGTCCTCGATGGATACATGTAGGTTCTTGATCTCTAATACGGCCATTATGTACCTTCCTTTTCTACTTGTATTTTTTTGAGCAAAAAAGTCTGTAAAAGCAGAATCCTGCCTGAAAAAACTTTCTTACTTACAATGTCTAATTTTAGTCTAATTGAGAATCAGAATCAAGGTTTCTTTAAGGTAAATATCAGCAAAACCTGGTTTTCCGTTGATATATCAAGGTTTCCAGATTATAAAAATTATCATCTACGAATAAATAAAATCATCAGAACACTTAGGTCCTGATGATCTCGTCATTTATAATAAGGATTCCAGTAGCCAGGCAAGAGGTCTCATGGCTGGTATGAGAATTCTCTGCCACCAGACAGGCGTCTCCCCTTCTGTTTTTTCACCAGGTACCTCTGACCCATCCGGATCGAACCGGACACTCTTTTTCAGATAACTTTCTTCCGCTTCATCCAGTATCTGACGTGCCAGTTCTTCACTTTCCAGAACGATCATCGTTTCAGTACTTAGCCAGGTGCTTCTGGCATCAAAGTTAAATGCTCCGACTGCACTGATGCGTTCATCAACGACCATCGTCTTCATATGAAGAGAGGCTTCTTTCGGTTGGTACTCATAGTAGTCAAGAAATGAATCGATAAAGTACTGCCTCCTGTTTTCCGTCCCGCTTTGAGCCACCATATTTGAATTGGTCGACATCCCGTTGATTAAAATAATGCCCTCATCTACTGTCAGCTCTGTTTCTTCAATATGTCTGCGCATATGTCTGTCAGGAATCGTCCAAGGTGACTGAATGAACAAATTCTCTTCGGCTTGTTCCGCTAACGTCAGCATATCGCTCCATATGTAGGGCTGCTTGAAGTTTCGTTCAATGCTGTTGAATGTAAGAAAGCCACTGTCTATTTCTACTGACCGATTCTCCCAGTCACTTACTTCACTGACATTGCTGCGTTCTGCAAGTTCCGCCTGATGTTTATCGTACGATGCTCTAAGCGCTTCAGTCTGCTCTTCTGCTCTATTCTGTTCCCATCCAAACAAGGTCCTGTTGTTCTGAGTGATCGCATATTCGCTTTCAAAAAGTTCAGTATAGTAGGCTCTCATGTCTGATATCAGACTGTCTTCCTGCTGATCCGGATTCATAATCAGCACATCCCTGTCATAAGAATAGCCGACATCTTCCCCGCTGCGTTCATAGTACAGATCCCCACATTACGGCCACCGATAATGGCATAATCATTATCGACAACTAGCAGCTTGTCATGCAGACGGTTATTCAACCGCCATGGTGCGATGGCTACCGAATAAATAGGCTCGTAAAGTTTCAGTTCGATATTCGATGCAGGTTGAAGGCTCTAAGTACATCCCGGTCGTCTCCTCTGACCCCGTGGAACATACCATCCAGCAGATACCTGACTTCTACCCCTCTATCAGCCGCGGCCAGGATATAGGAATAAAAAAGCTCGACACTTTTGCCGTCTTCCATATAAAAATAGGACACGTCGATCGATTCTTCTGCCTGTTCGATGATATCACTACGTGCCCCGAAGGCTTCCAGACCGTATTCCAGCAAAGTCACGCGCTCAGAGGTGTCTTTAAATTCCAGATCCCGGTCCACTACTTCAGGAGGGGTCCTCAATGCTGTTAATATAATTGCTGTAAATAAGAAATACACTAGATAAACCCCGACAATTCCTCCAATAATCTTCGCAGCTTTCCTGATCTGTTCTTTTTCCATCTCTACTCCCCACATTCTAAGTCACTATCATTACTATTCTACAGTGAAATCCGTAAAATAACACCTGATACTTCTTATTAGAGTAATGAATCAAACAGATCAGTCAGGGGTCTTAATGTGTCTATAATGAGCTGCTTCAACATGTGTGTGCCATCAGCCCCTTCCGGTAATGGATCTTCTGATTGGGCCGGATAAATGTGGGAGCCATATCGCTCTTCATTCATCCGGTTGATTTCTTCGGCCAGAGATGGGCTGCTGACGACCAGCATAGATTCTGTATGAAGATAGGTACTTCTGGCATCGATATTGAACGAACCGACGCCCACCCATTCATTATCCTTTACGAATGATTTCATATGTAGTGAACGGTCCGGTTTCTGAAATTCAAGGAGATTCAGTCCGCTTTCGATCAGTTCATCCCGGTGGTTTCTATACCCGCTGTGAGCAATGATATTGGGTGTGGACTGCAGTCCATTCGTCAGAATAGTCACGGTGTCTGACTTAATTGCGTGCATGCCAGCTGTCTCTGACATAAATGCATCTGGGATGACATAGGGACTTTGAATCAGGATCGATTCCTCCGTTTCAGATAAGACAGTAAGAAGGGAGTGCCATACTGCGGGCTCCTTGTTCAGACGCTCAAGGCCATTGTGTACGAAATAACCTGAATCGATCGCATGAGACTTCTTCATCCAGTATTCTTCAGTCATAGGTGTCAGGCTTCCCTCGTGATAACGCGCTGCTCGTTCTCGAAGCGTCTCTGATGTTCTTCTGACCCGCCTGTTAGATGTCAATGTTGGAACAGGATCTTGTCTTCTCGTTACATAAGGCATAGACCAGAGCTCGTCAAAATAATGGGACATGTCCGAAACCAGTTCATTGGCTGACCCGTCCTGACCTATGACCAGCAGCTCCCTGTCGTAAGATACTGTATCAGCGGATTCGTTGAAATACTTATCTCCTACGTTTCGTCCACCGATCAGCCCCACCTTTTCATCTGCAATCAGCAGTTTGTCATGCATCCGGTTATTCCATGTCCAGGGTCTCAAAGGATTTAGAGTGTCATACATGCCGACTTCAATGTTCGGATGACTGAGAAACACGTCATATATCTGTCTATCCAGGAGCCTCATGCCATGAAAAATGCCATCAAGCAGCAGGCGGACCTGGACTCCTCTGTCAGCTGCCTCAAGGATAAGTGAGTAAAACAGATCAACCGTCTCTCCCCCCTGCATTGCAAACGTAGCAATATCCAGTGTCGTATCTGCTTCAGTAATCAGTTCGCGTCTGATCTGCCAGGCTTCCTCCCCCGTTTCGACCAAGGCTACCCGTTCATCCGTCGAAACAGGTTGAGGTACCTCAGATACACTAGGGACTGACGAGAGATAAACGCCTCCTATTACACCCGCTACAGCATATACAACATATATAACTACTCCACCAGCTATCCACTTTTTCTTTGCTTTTTTCAGCTTGTCTATCATTAGTATCTGCACCGTCCACAAACGTACTCTATTATCCTTTCATCGTACGCTTTATCTTCGAGAAAGAGATGACTTGCATTGGAATTTTGTATGAAGTTATATTCTCCTTCAATCAATTTTTCTCAAAAAATGATTGTACAGGCTTTATTTACCTGTACAATCCTGAGAAATTAATAAGTTCTGATTCAGTTTTTAAGCTTTTCAGCAATGATGGCTGCTGCCTTTTTAGGCATGACACGATACATCCGGTCCATCATTTTTGCATCATTGCCCACCATTACTCTGTATGCGTTCGACTCAATGGCATCGATCATGATTTTCGCTGCATCATCGGCTAGAGTCAGTTTATGTTCTTTCCCACTTGTATCGGTCGTCGCTTTACGCTCAACTTTTGAGTTCTGCATAATGTTTGTCTTGATGGCCCCGGGGAAAGCGATCGTTACACCAACATTTGTATCAGTAAGTTCTGAATGCAGCCCTTCAGTCATCAGCTTGACGGCTGCTTTTGATGCACCGTAAATCGACTGTCCGGGTACAGGAAGAAAGCCGCCCATACTTGCTACATTCAGTATATGTGCTTCCGGTCGCTTAAGCAGCTCCGGAAGAAAACTTTTCACCATGTACAATGTCCCGTAGAAGTTGACATTCATGACCTGTTCGATTTTATCATAGCCTAAATCATTGACGTCAATAAAGGGCTGGATGATTCCTGCATTGTTTATAATGCCGTCGACCGTCCCATGAAATTCTTTTACCTCATCCACCAGTTTCTCAATGGCTTCTCTTTCAGTAATATTCACGACATGTGTTGAGATCTTTTCCTTTGATTCCGGTGCCAGTCTGGCTGTCTCCAGTACTGCTTCCTTGTTGATATCTACCGCTGCTACTCCTGCTCCTCGCTTGGCAAGCTCAAGCACAAGCTCCCTGCCCATCCCGGACCCTCCGCCTGTCACGACGATTGTTTTTCCGTTTACCTTCATAAGTACCCTCCTCATTATTGTATTGTTACTGTCAAATTTTTTTGTTCTTAAAGGTCTATAACCGTTGTTCTATCAAGGAAAAGACAAAAAACACTTGCCCCTCCCTCATTTATCGGTAAAATAGTAGGTATCCGACTACCAAACTATC
>NZ_BAAGIQ010000062.1:0-13463 GCF_054658175.1 Alkalibacterium sp. s-m-28 | reverse complement strand
CTGTTGGTACTTCAATTATAGCCGGTGGGGCTCATTTTGTCTTTAAAAAAGAAACATCCCTCGACCATTTTTTTCTCAAAATCGGTCGAGGGATTTATTCATTTTAGGGGAGTTTTTTCCCAGCCCCTCCTATAAATTATTTGAGAACTGACTCTTTCTTCACTTCTTCATCCCGGCCTAGCTTTTCCGGAGTTTTTGCTCTGACATCATACAGCTTTTCAAACTCATGGGCAATTCGATTGGTACCTTTGAGTATTTCACTGCGGGTGATGATGCCTTTGAAATAATTATTGTCATCTACTACGGTGATGAAGGCATGATTGACTAAGGCATGAAGAACCTCTTCCAGTTCAAAGTCTTCTTTCACCACAGGATAGTCTGTATCCATTACTTCTCTTACTTCAATTTCTCCCAATTTCTCAAATTCGACATCTTCGATATTCATGATTGCCTGAAATATTGTGGGCATGGATATTAGCCCACACATTTTTGATTCATCATCAAGAACGGGAACAACTGCATATTTATCAGATGTTAAAATAAGTAAGGCGTGATTCAGTCTGTTCTTTAAACCTACGACAGCAACTTCTTCTGCAGGTTTGACAAGGGACCTTTCACTAGAAATAAGTAATGATTTTATTTTCTCACCTATCAATTTATTCACTCCTCGTATCCAGTCTTCTCATATATTTTACCCTTTCTGATATATTATCCCAACTAAAAAGGTGTATAAGGTGAATTTTCTTAGAATAATTTTACACGTGTTTACCTTAAGCTAGAATATGATGGATTAAGTCATTATAATAATGGCAATATGATGAGAATCCTGATCAGTCAGTGAGATTAAATGATTTAGTCAGTTCTTTAACTTCATTATGATCACGGTCATAGTATGTGAACGAGACCTGGTGATTGTCTTTATCCAAATCCATGATCAGATATGTGCCTATCTCTCGGTCTCTGGGCTGGGCAATGCTTCCGGGATTTATGAAAAAGATGCCGTCTTCTTCTTCAACTTTCGGGATATGGGTATGTCCGTAAAAGGCGAACTGACAGTTCTCTTCTAGTGCACGTGTCTTCAGCTCATTATAGGACCGCTTCACGCCATGGCGATGTCCGTGGACAATCAGGAAGCGGTCCCCTTCCAGTTCCTCCACTCGTTCAGATTTAAAGCCTTCTGCTATATCCATATTCCCTTTAACTGTTTTGAAATTCTGCCACAACGGATGGGTTTCAAGTAGTTCTGAGTCCCCGCAGTGTATCCACTCATCGGCTTCTTCCTGATAAATCGAAAGAAGTTCTTCCATATAGTAGGTATTGCCATGATTATCACTGACGCAGATTATTCTCATTGAGCTTTCCTCCTCATTGGTTTTGAAGCCAGTAGTCGAAAACATTTTCCAAATTTTCCAGTGCCACTGCCCTATGACTGATTTTATTTTTTTCCTCCTCAGTCAGTTCTGCCATGGTCTTTTTCTTGTCCTCCAGATAGAACAGAGGATCATAACCGAATCCGTTTTCTCCTCGTGGGACACCCATTATTTTCCCGGCTACTTCCCCATCGACTACCAGAGAGTTTTTGCCTGGCATCGCAAGAGCAAGTGAACAGTGGAAGACAGCTGTCCGGTCTTCATCTTTGACATCTGCAAGCTCATTCAGCAGTTTAGCGTTGTTTTTTGCATCATTCTTCTCTTCTCCAGCGTAACGTGCCGAATAGACTCCCGGCTGACCATGAAGAGCTTTTACTTTCAAGCCGGAATCGTCCGCAAGCACAAGCGTCTCAAACTGTTCAGCTATCGTTTCTGCTTTAAGCAGGGCATTTTCTTGAAAGGTAATTCCTGTTTCTTCAATATCCGATACCTCGGGGTAGTCGAGAAGTGTTTGTACGGCATAGCCCTTCTTATTGAATAAAGCTTCAAATTCTTTAGTTTTTCCTTTATTCCTTGTTGCGATCACTATTGTCTTGGTCAGTTCATTCACTTAAATCAATCCTTCTAATGATATATGTGCTATTTCCAGTGAATCATTCTCCATCCATTCAGCTGCGATTACTCTGAACAGTTCTGCATCTCCAGTCGTGAATATTTTCATCATCGGAGACTGGTGGTCTGCTTCCGCTTCGAGTTGTTCCTCTTTAAGAACATCTCTGATTGATTCTGCAGTCAATGCTCCGGAATCAATCAGCTTGACTTCTTCGCCCATCACTTTCTGTATATAGTCGGACAGGAGCGGAAAATGTGTGCAGCCTAATATCAGCGTATCTATAGTCTGTATTTTCAGAGGTGCCAGCTTTTCAGCTACGACCTGTTCTGCATCTGGACCAGTGTGCTGATTTGCTTCCACAAGATCGACAAATTCTGGGCAGGCCAGGCTGGTAACCTCTACAGCTTTTCTTTCTCTTGCAATCGACTCTGAATAGAACTGCGAGTCTACTGTACTCTGAGTTGCGAGCACTCCTATGTGCCCTGTTTCAGATAGTCGGGCTGCTTCTCTGCTTCCGGCACTGATGACGCCGATTACCGGGATACTAAGTTTTTCTTTCAGGAGAGTAAGTGTTAATGCTGTGGCAGTGTTGCAGGCTATGACGATCATTTTTACATCATGAAGCAGTAAAAAATTCACAAGTTCTTCCGTATACTTGATAATTTCTTTTTCTGTGCGGTTACCGTAAGGATTTCTGGCACTGTCTCCGATATAGATGAATGATTCATCAGGAAGCAGATGCTTGACAGCTTTTAAAACGGTCAGACCTCCAATTCCAGAATCCAGTAACCCTATGGGTCTATTTGACATACATAACAACCTTTACTTTCAGACATCACAAACACTGATGTCATAAATTTAGTTAATAATTGACAGACTTTATCGATCTGACTAGAATCCAGAACACAAACACTGTAAAATAGTAACAGATGTTCCGGTCTCTATATAATTATAAAGAATCCGGCTATAAATATAAAGACTTGTCGCTCCCATTATAGAAGTCAGGAGTCAAAACGGACATCATTCAATTTATTTTTTATAATTATCTACTATTGATCGAGGTGAAAGAATGACTAGTAACACAAACCAGCATCCCCCGCATCAAGGCATTTTACTTCTTAGAGATTCACTGCTTCCTAATCTTCTGAAAGAAGACCAGTCTGAGATATTATACTGGGCCGGAAAAGAGCTCGCCAGAAGCCATACCTTTACCAGCCTGGAAGACATCATCTCCGCTGTAAAAGAAGCTTCTTTTGGCACCTTGACGCTTCTGGAACAGAAGAAATCATCTTATCTTTTCCAGCTTCACGGTGAGATTGTTCATTCAAGACTAAGTGAGCATACGGATGCTGATTTTTCTCTGGAAACAGGTTTTCTGGCACAGGCCATACAGACTTACACAGAAACCTATACTGAAGGATCATTCAATATCGTCAGAAAGAAGAAGGTTGTAGAAATTATTCTTCAAGCTGACAGAAAAGAATCTGTGGACTAAAAGTGTAAGAAGGCAGATAGTTTAGCAATCGTATTTGACCGACAGTTTAGTGAACTGTTGCTCACTATTGCTTATGTATCTGCCTTTTTCTGCAGACATAATTTCATTGAATTTACTCCACTAGCGGCACTCATACTGACCAGTTCAACGTTATTGTTTCCGAACTGCACACCTGAGACAATCTGACCATATGCCTTGAACCGTTGAAGGCAGTTTCCGGAAGCATCTATTACGCTCATGCTGGGATAATCAATTTGAATTCCACCATATTGGTAAGGGACGATTATGCCGCTGCTTACAAGATTCCTGATCAGGGGCTGCTGCAGGCTTAATGAACGTTTCAAGTCGGTATCCTGTCCCGTACAGTTGACTACAACATCTGCATAACTCATGTCTCCCTGCTCCGTTTCCAGCTCAAACTCTGAATTCTTTTTCGTTATCTTTTTCAAATCTTTTACTACTTTAATATCCTCTTTGTAGAGATGCTTGATTAAATAAGTGGCAGTTTTTTGAGGCAATGGCGCTTTGAATCGCTGCCACTGCTTTCCGTAAGTCTGTATAAATTCATCTTTATCTTTGTCCGGCAGATTGATCCAGATGATAGGGTAACATTTTCTCATGTGTCGGATCAGCGACTGGAATTGCCCCAATGCATCTGTATACGTCAGGTCCATGGCCATTCCCCGCATCGTTCCTTTGCCTAAATTCTTCCATATCCATTCTGTATCGATGCCATGCTCATCCATTTCTTTTAAAAACCAGTCTTTAACAAGAGAGAGTGTGATCTGTTTTCCGCCGGCAATCAGATCGCTTACTTTATCAGGGCAGAAGTAATGCATCGTGACTGAGGGCTCATTCCCCCTCACTGATGAAAATAAACCGTCTCTTGAGTAAAATGTAATTTCAGAAAGTGGGTATTCTTTTCTCAAAAACAGCAAGGCGTCCAGAGCAGTAAGCCCTGTTCCGATCAGAGCGATTTTTTTCTGTTCAACCGACATCATTAATTGCTTGTCAGCGGGATATGGATCGTAGATATACCCTGGTGTCCCGATCAGCTGGTACGGGTCTTGATAAGCTAGGTGTCCGGCTGTCAGATGGACCATTTCAACCCGCTGTCTGGTCTTTTCTGTCACGATTCTATAGATATCCTCATCCAGCTTTTCAATATTCTGTACGTCTTCGTATATCACCGTGTAATTCAAAGTCTCTAGCCAGATGCTCATCCTCTCTTTTAAATACTCTCCGAACCAGCTTCGCGGAAGATGAGAATGGTAAACCGTTTCGGCTGATTTATTTTCTTTAATCCAGTCCAAAAAATCGTCCGGATTATTCGGATCAATCGTCATCGTTTCTGTGTACTGATTGATCAGCAGACTTTCATCATCTGACCGGTAAGGAAAGCCTGTTCCGAACTGATCAGACCGGGTATAGAGAAGAAGTTCCAGACCAGCTCGTTCTTCTGACGAAAACTGCCTATTCATTTCTCTTATAATGCTGATACCTGCTACACCCATTCCTACGATAGCTACTTTCATTCTTGTCCTCCTAAAACTTAATCGTACTCCCTTCATTTTAACAGATAATCTAGTTTCTAGGCATAAAAAAAGTGCCACCCTATTCCTCTTTAAAAGAAAAGATAAACACTTTACTGTTATAAATTGACATTTAATGGCACACTGTTGATAACCGTCGTTTCATTATCAACCATTTTAATAAATCGTATCTCACGGGCATCCCAGCTCATCAAGTCATTGAAAGAGTAGGCATTTTTACGAAGAACAACATCCAATGGACAATCAAGTTCATCGTCTGCATTATAAAAGACATCGCGGTCCTCTACCTGGAGTTCCACTGATTTATCTTTACATTCAATTATATACTTGTACTGAATCGTTGTTGTCAGCACAGTTTGACATTGTTCATTCTGTGACATGTGACCACTCTCCAAACTGAAAAATATGTATAAATGATCCACAGGGGTTGTAGAAAAGATTGAATGTTCAGATCTGGACTGTTATTTAATCCTGTTACACCACTATTCTATAATAGTCTTCATTAGAATGATAGGCTCTTTCGGTCTATTACCGATTATATCCATTGAAATGTCATAAAGCATTCACATTTATACACTTAAATCATTACAGATTCTGTCTACTATTTTGGACTATCTTTTGATATCTTTCAAGAGAACGCTTTTAACTATTTAAACATAATTACATTAAGGTTATATGACAAGATTGTATTTTTTCGTGAATTACCAGTGTAGTGCATAACTTAGGTATTGTAACTATTCTAATCCACTTTTCAGGGTCTGAACATAAAAATTCCGCCACCCTATATTAAGGCAGCGGAATGTTTGTCGAACTGATGATTATTTGTGTTTAGCCAGCGTTTCTTCGATCTGTTCTTTGCTGTGGTAACCGATCAGCTTATCTACGACTTCTCCGTCTTTAATTACAAGAAGTGTTGGAATACTCATGATACCAAACTTGCTTGGTGTCGCCTGGTTTGCATCAACGTCCATTTTGAAGTAGTCCACACTGCCGTCGGATTCTTCGTTCAGCTCGTCGATGACCGGTGACTGCATACGACAAGGCCCACACCATGTTGCCCAGAAGTCGACTAAAGCCAATCCTGAATTTGTTTCCTGTTCAAAGTTCTGATCTGTTAATTCTCTAACCATTATTGAACCTCCTATAAGTTTACTGAACTCACTTATTAAAAGTAAGCCCCTTAATCCATTGTCAGTATAGCAAAATTTAGTACCCTTGTCTAGCTTTTGAATCTGATTATTTAAAGGTCACGATTGTGGCACCACTTCCGCCCTGATTTGCCGGAGCATCTTCGTAAGTTTTGACTTGAGAGTGTTTTTTAAGATATTGATGCACACCTTTTCTGACTGCGCCTGTCCCCATACCATGAATGACAGTCACTTTAGGGTAGTTGGCAAGTAGAGCCTGGTCAATGTATTGATCCACGCGATTGACTGCTTCTTCCACACGTTCGCCGCGTACATCGATTTCAGTCGACACACCGGATGATGAGGTCCTTTTGACTGACACCCGGCGGTCCGCTTCCTTCTCATCTTCGATCTGAATAAGATCGGCTTCAGGCAATTTCATTTTCAGCATCCCCATCTGCACGACCCAATGCTTCCCATCAGCTTTTTCAATGATCGTGCCTTTCTGTCCGAAAGACTGAACGGATACAGAATCGCCTACTTTAAGTGTCTTTTTCTGCTTCTGCTTCTGAAGAACTTTATTTTTCTTAAGCGTCTCTTCTTCTTTTCTCAGTCCGGACAATCTTGACTGGGCATCGATCAGTTCATGTTCTTTCAGATTACCTTGCTGACCGCCGTCAAGCTGACGCTGTCTCAGCTCCTTAATGATTCGTTCAGACTCTTCTCTCGCCTTGTCAACAATAGCATTGGCTTCTTTTTCTGCTTTTTTCTTCAGCCTGTCTTTTTCATTCTGATAGTCTTCGAAGGCAGTCTTCAATTCCCTATGAAGTGCCTGAGCCTGTTTCAAGTCTTTTCTTGCCTTGTCAGCCTGCTGTTCGGCTTCATTTCGTCTTGTCTCCAGATCCTGGATCATCTGGTCTACACTCTGGCTTTCTCCACTCATCAGCTGTCTGGCAGAATCAATGATCATGTCATCCAGTCCAAGACGTTTGGCAATCTCAAAAGCATTACTGCGTCCAGGTATCCCTATAAGCAGGCGATAGGTCGGGCTGAGTGTATCTACATCAAACTCCATGCTGGCATTGATCGTTTCCGGGCGGTTGTATCCATATGCTTTCAGTTCAGGATAATGGGAGGTGATCATAACAAAACTGCCTCTCTGAGCGATAGCATCAAGAAGCGCAATGGCCAGCGCCGCCCCTTCCTGAGGATCGGTCCCCGCTCCAAGTTCATCCAGAAGAACCAGACTTTTCTCATCGATTTGTTCAAGAATCGATACGATATTAGTCAGATGTGATGAGAATGTTGACAGACTCTGCTCGATCGACTGCTCATCTCCAATATCAGCGAGCACACTGGAGAAGATCCCCATTGTACTGTCTTCTTCAACTGGCAGGAAGAGCCCCGACTGGCCCATCAGCTGCAGGAGACCTAAGGTTTTAAGAACCACTGTTTTTCCGCCGGTATTTGGTCCGGTAACGATCATCGTCTTGTAGTCTTCACCAATAATGATGTCATTTGCTACAACTTCCCCTTCATTCAGAAGAGGATGACGTGCCTTTATCAACGCAACGTGATTGTCTTCTGACACATCAGGTTTCACTGCTTTGGTAGCCTGGGCATAACGACCTTTGGCCTGAATGACATCCAGCTCGACTAGACTGTTCAGTTGAGCCGAGATAGCTTCTCTGTATGGGTCGATTTCTTCCGTCACTTCTTTGAGAATACGGTCGATCTCATTCCTTTCAGCCACCTGATACTGTCTTAACTGGTTGTTCAGATCGACCACGCTTTGCGGCTCTATAAAGAGTGTCTGTCCCGTTGAACTCTGGTCGTGGATTACCCCTCCAAATGTATTTCTGTTTTCCTGTTTGACTGGAATCACATATCGGTCATTTCTCATTGTAATAATAGCGTCAGTCAGAAAACGGGCTTGGGGGCCTCTGACTATGCTTTCCAACTTCTGGCGGGTACGGCTTTCCGTCTGCTTGATGCCTTGTCTGAGTCCTTTAAGCTTGGAACTGGCATCGTCCAGCACATATCCCCCTTCATCGACTACAGAAAATATAGTCCGCTCAAGTTTAGCAAAGGTATACAGCCCACTGACTTTCTCATACAGCTGTTTTAAAGGGACCGCTTCTTCCTGTGCTTTAGAAAAGAATGTTTTTATTTCACGAATTGTTTTCAGTATTCGACCGATCTGCGCTAGTTCCAGACCATTGAGCGTTCCCTGTATCCGCACCCGGTTGAGGTGAGGACGAATATCTTCATAGGCTGCAAGCGGCATTCCTCCTTTTAGTCTCAGAAGCAAGACGGCGTCTTCCGTTTCTTCAAGCTTTGCAGTGATTTCTTTACTGTCTGTTATTGGATGCAGCTGACGCGATCGTTCCCTTCCTAATGAAGAAACGGTATATTCGGATAACTGCTGTATAACTTTTTCAAATTCCAGTTTTTTAAAGGATGCCTGAACTGTCTTCATTCATTTTCTCTCCTTATTGTTCCCACTTATAGCGGGAGCCTTACTAATTTTCTTTTAAGTCTTCGGACAAAAAAGGATGGCCTCCAGAGCCTCATACTGTCTCCTTCGATCCATCCTCCATTTATACATGTCTATTCTTCAAGTCCTTCTATGACCCACCATTCGTAAAACTGTCCGGATAATTCCGGTGTCGTCGTTACAATATTTCGCGCCACATTGCTTGCTTCAAACTGGTTCTGA
The DNA here is from genome assembly GCF_054658175.1 of Alkalibacterium sp. s-m-28. Classification (NCBI taxonomy): domain Bacteria; kingdom Bacillati; phylum Bacillota; class Bacilli; order Lactobacillales; family Carnobacteriaceae; genus Alkalibacterium; species Alkalibacterium sp. s-m-28. Next base: position 4,586 of record NZ_BAAGIQ010000062.1, on the reverse strand, counting down.
ATGATCGGCAGTGGTACGGTCGATAGGACGAACAGTACTAGAAACAGCCCGATGTAGTGGACCACAAAACTGATCAGTGCTCCTCCAATAGCGTTGAGGGTTCTGACAACTGGGATGTCCGCCAGGAAATTGAACAACCCGCCGATCAGTCTTGTCACCAGCCAGCCTGCAAACAGGATGAGGATAAATGAAATCCCTTTATAGAAAGCCCCGTCAAGATTGAACAGGAGATCCATGCTGTATAAAACGAATGGATTGGCCGATGTCGACGTAGGTGTCGGATAGGGAATCATCATTTCAGCAAAGCCACTGAGCTGCTGATAGTAGGTCAATGCAAACCAGAATGATAAAGCATACCCGATAGTCAGCACCAGCTGAAGGACGAGTCCCCGTCTGGCTCCGCTGTACAGGGACAGCAGTAGTATAAATAAAATAATAAACGTTAATATCATAATTGTCTCCTTGTCTGAAACAACAGAAGCCGATTCTGCTTTTACTCTAAGTGTTCCAGTTTTTTCTTGATGTCTTCCAGTTCTTTGCGCATAGTCAGCTGGTCAGATACAGCATTGATTGCAAGCAGGATCGCACGCTTTTCGTTACTTAAACCCTTTGTGAGTTCTTTTAACTGCTTCATCTGTTCATCCACTGTTTCAGCTACGGTTTTCATGTGTTCCTGTGATTTAGGTCCAACGATAGTGTAGCTCTCTCCGTCAATGGTTGCTTTATAACGTCGCTTTCCCTCCGGCATGAAAAAGCCTCCTCGCTTCGCAAATTCTTTCTTATAATAACATGAATCCATGATTTATGCATTATATCGACCGTCATTTCTGAAATTTCGAGCTCTTCTTCTGACACTAAACAAAAATGCTGCCTTTCCCTTCTCAATTAAAGACCCTGCGTCTTTAATGTGAGAGGTAATCGGCAGCATTTACCTATTTATTGCTCAACTAAAAGTCGATTTAACGAATGTCAGCCTGGACTCGCTCGACCAGTGCCTGTTTCACTTTTTCGAAGTCTGAGTTGACTTCTTCTTCTTTCAAGGTCGCTTCCGGATTCAGATAAGACAAGGTATAAGCTAGAGATTTCTTGCCTGCTTCGATATTGTCTCCCTGATATAGATCGAACAGGCGGATTGAACGAAGCCATTTGCCTCCTACCTCTGTCATCACATTCATGACTTCTGCGTGAAGAACGGATTCATCTACGACAAAAGCAATATCTCTGGATGTCCCAGGGTATTTGGGAATCGATTCATAGGACAAAGTGTCCTGTTCATTCGCAAGGAATGGTTCCATATTCAATTCAAAAACAACAGTATCATTCAAATCACGGTCCTGAGCAAGCTGAGGGTGCAGCTGTCCAATAACTCCGATGTACCGACCGTTCCATAATACTTTAGCGGTACGCCCTGGGTGCAGTTCAGGCAATTCTTTAAAAGGGACGAAGGAAATGCCTTCAATAACGCCGAGAGTATCGAGCCACTCTTCCACGATGCCTTTGACCGCAAAGTAATCGACACGTGTTTCAGTTTCCTGCCAGCTGTTCTCCACTAATGAGCCTGTCATGACGCCTGCCACATGAGTCGTTTCTTTCGGCAAGTCTTTTTCCTGTCGGGTAAAAATGCGTCCAATTTCAAACAAGGCCACATTCTTTGTCTGACGGGCGACGTTATACTGAACATTGTCGAGCAGGCCACTCAAAAGACTTTGTCTCAAGGCTTTATGCTCTTCGCTCATCGGCCAGTCGAGTTCTACTGGTGCGCTCTCCTCCAATGAGAAGGCTGCTGCTTTTTCTGTAGTAGTCAATGCATAGCTGATTGCCTGCCCCAGTCCGCAACCTTCCATATAATGCCGGGTGAAACGAGTCAGCTTCTGGGCATGAGTCAGTTCTCCCGGTACTGATTCACTGCGAGGCAAGGTAGAAGGGATCTGATTGTAGCCGTAAATACGGGCCACTTCTTCAAGAAGATCCGCTTCAATACTGATGTCCCAGCGTCTTGGAGGAACCGTTACACTGATTTCATCCACAGTCACTCTGTTTTCGAAACCCAGTCGGCTAAAGATATTTTCAACTTCGCCAACCGTCAAGTCAGTACCAAGAGAGCCATTTATTTTATTTAGAGTAGTCGTTACAGTCTGATAAGCAGGTTCTTCCGAGACAACTTCTGCCGTACCGGATACGACCTGCCCCTTACCTAATGAGGCAATGAGAGCCGCCGCATGGTCCAGCGCATCCTGCACTGTTTCTTTGTTCAGGCCTTTTTCAAACCGTGAACTGGATTCACTTCTCAAGTTCAGTGCCTGTGCAGTCTTACGGATTAGGCTGGATTCGAATACAGCTGATTCCAGTGCAACAGTTTTTGTTTCTCCGGTGACATGTGTATTTTCTCCACCCATGACTCCTGCAAGAGCAACCGGATCTGCTCCATTAGTGATGACGAGATTGTCTGAGGACAACTTTCTCTCTTGTCCATCCAATGTGACTAGAGTTTCAGATCCTCTGGCACGTCTGACCAGGATGTCTTTTGAGTTCAATGCATCATAGTCGAAGGCGTGAAGAGGCTGACCATATTCAAGCATGATGTAGTTTGTCACATCGACTACTGCATCGATCGGACGGATGCCTGCATGCATGAGTTTGCGCTGCAGCCACAAGGGACTTTCAGTTACAACAAGGTCCTTGATAACTCGCATTTTATAGATCGGGTTGTCTTCACTGTTCTCTACTGACACATTGACATATTCATCTACAGAATCCGTCGGGTCTTCGCTCAGATTGACTCCAGTAAACTTGGGTGTCTGTTCAAGGATCGCTCCAGCTTCATAAGCGACACCTCTCATACTCAAGGCATCGGCCCTGTTCGGTGTGATATCCAGTTCGATGAATGCATCATTCAGACCAAGATACGGCAGGGCATCTTCTCCAATTTGAGCGTCTTCCGGAAGCACATAAATACCATCCTCAGAATTTTTAGGAATCACTGAGTCAGAAAATCCCAGTTCTTCAAGCGAACAGATCATCCCATTTGAGACGACTCCTCTCAGCTTGCTTTTCTTGATCTTCAATCCATTCACCAGACGTGCGCCCGGCAAGGCGACAATGACTTTTTGTCCGGCCTTTACATTCGGTGCGCCGCAGACGATCTGTATCGGTTCGTCCTGTCCGACTTCTACTACAGTTACGTTCAGGTGATCGGAATCTGCCATACGTTCAGCAGTCAGCACATGACCGACGACGATATTTTTCAGTTCATTGGCCGGTTCACTCACACTGTCGACTTCGATCCCAGTTAGTGTGATCTGTTCTGCCAGATCACGAGGAGAGACCCCTGACAGGTCCAGTGATTCATTCAGCCAGTTATAAGATACTTTCATGTTATTCTACCCTTTCCTCTTGAATTGTGTTAAGAAACGCTGGTCGTTCAAATAGAAGTGACGGATATCATCCACTCCATATTTAAGCATGGCAATACGGTCTGGCCCTAAACCAAAGGCAAAGCCACCGTATTTAGATGAATCCACGCCAGACATTTCCAGCACATTCGGATGAGTCATACCGGCACCCAGGATTTCGATCCAGCCGGTTTTCTTGCAGACGTTACATCCTTCACCGCCACATTTAAAGCAGCTCACATCCACTTCAACAGAAGGCTCTGTGAACGGGAAGTAACTTGGTCGCAATCTGATTTCTCGTTCTTCGCCGAACATTTTCTTAGCCAGCAGTTCCAGGGTCCCTTTCAGATCGGCCATAGTGATATTCTCATCGATGACCATCCCTTCGATCTGGTGGAACTGATGAGAGTGCGTCGCATCATCCGTATCTCTTCGGTACACCTTACCAGGGCTGATCATTTTCAGAGGCCCTTCTGAAAAGTCGTGATTCTCAAGCGTACGCGCCTGAATTGGTGAAGTATGTGTACGCAACAGCACATCCGGCGTGATGTAGAACGTATCCTGCATATCTCGGGCCGGGTGATTCTGAGGCAGGTTGACCCGTTCGAAGTTATAGTAATCAGACTCCACTTCGTTTCCTTCAATAATCTGATAACCCATACCTAGAAACAGATCCTCTATATCTTCCATGATCTGAGTAAGCACGTGTGTCTGCCCCTTTTTCACCTGTCTACCTGGAAGCGTCACATCGATTGTTTCTGCTTCTAGCTGTTTCTGTAATGATTCTTTTTCAAGGCGTTCCTTTTTCTGAGTAAGCACGGCAGTCAGTTCGTCTCTAACTTCATTCGCTTTCTTACCGATAACTGGTCGCTGCTGCGGCGAAACATCTTTCATTCCTTTAAGAATACTCGTTATTTCCCCTTTTTTCCCTAAATAGCTGACACGGATCGCTTCTATTTCCTTTACAGAATCAGCTGAATCGATGTCAGTGACTGCTCTAGCCAGTACACCTGTTAATTGTTCTTCAATTCCCATCTTCATACTCCTTCAATAAATTATTTAACATAATCGAGTAGGAGACTAGTCATTAATTGACTAGTCGACCTCTCACACCACCGTACGTACGGTTCTCGTATACGGCGGTTCAATAACTTGAATATCTCTAACGTTCATACAGTAGTATTAAATCTTTTA
>NZ_BAAGIQ010000061.1:0-13532 GCF_054658175.1 Alkalibacterium sp. s-m-28 | reverse complement strand
ACCTCTTGGCATTGGCCAAGTAAAAGAAAATCAATGAGGCAGGGACTGCCTTTTGAGCCTACCCCTATCCGATTCCTCTGTCTGTATGAAGTCTGTGCAGACAAGAATGGAGTTCGTAGGAAGCCCCACTTCAAAATCCAAAGGATTTAAGTGGTGGGTAGTTCACATAAGACTGTAGACAATTCCTCCGGCTACCCCAGTCACTAGAATAATCTGAATAGGGCTTGCCTTGAATTTTCTCATAAGAAACAGCCCGGCTGCGAAGAAGAAGACAGAAACCCAGTTGATTTCTGAAAGGGCGATCGGCCAGTCACTATGACCAAACATAGCTGTCATGAAAATCGTTACACCAGCAGAAGCAATCAGAGCGACAACTGCCGGACGAACACCTTTTATCACACCTTGAACAATTGACAGGTTCTGATACTTGAAGTAGAAATATGCCAGAAGTTGAACAATAATGACAGATGGTAAGGTGACACCTATTGTAGCAATCATTCCGCCCATGATTCCTGCAATCTGGTTACCTGAAAAAGTTGCAGCATTAATGGCAATTGGGCCAGGTGTCAGCTCTGATAATGTCAAAATATCAATGAACTGCTGGTTAGTGATCCAGCCTTGAACCGTAATCAGTTCCTGCTCAATAAGTGGCAGCGAAGCATAGCCTCCTCCAAAACTGAGGATTCCAATTTGGAAAAAACTGAGAAAGAGTTCTAAGTAAATCATTTGCTCTCCCCCTTGTCGTGTTTATTCTTTAAGTCGATAAGTGTCATGATCAGGCCGATAAGAGCCGAGACAAAGAGCAGCCACAAAATATTGACCTGGAAAACTATTCCAGCAATCAGTGCCGCAACCATTACCAGTACAGGCACTATCTTTTTCTGTTTAATGATACGAAGAGCCATGTTTATGACTACATTTACGATGATTGCAGCAACCCCAGCCTGCATACCTAGGAGCACATTGTTGACTAAGGCATTATCTCTTACGGCCAGATAAATATATGCCAGGCCAGTCATAATTGCCAATGGGGGAAGAATGGTTCCCAGAACTGTGACCATTGCACCAGAAAATCCAGCCATACGGTAACCGATCAGAATCGATGTATTGACAGCAATAGGACCTGGCGCTGACTGTCCGATAGCAATCAGGTTCAGCATTTCATCCTCATCGATCCATCCCAATTCATTCACAAATTTCTTTTCCATCAGTGGCACGATAACGTAGCCTCCGCCGAAAGTAAACATGCTGAGAAAAAATGTCGATCGAAAGAGAGTTAAGTATAAATCTTTCTTATTCATATGATTCCTTCTTTCATAAATTCAGTACTTTATCAATTATAGTGGATTTCAAAGAGCTTTAAAAGGAAAAGAAAAGTATGATTTGAGTGAGTTTTCCACACAGAATAGGTATAATGATATAAAGGAGTCACGACGCATATGTGACTGTTGCTGGAGGTATAGGAATGATCAATTTACTTTTTTCATTGAACGAAAACTATGTCTATCCGCTGAAAGTGCTGATTCGGTCCATTTCAGATACGAATCCGGATGAGATATTCTGTATGTATTTGCTTCACACAGGGATAACGGATGAAACCTTAGAAGAACTGCGGACGTTTGTTGAAAAAGAGGGGCATGTTTTTGAACCGATTTACAGTAAAAACTTTTTCAAATCATCAGATAAAATAGCGATAACCAGATATTATGCATTGGAAATGTACTTATGGATGTTTGCACCATATCTACTTCCAGATCATGTCGATCGGGTTCTGTATCTCGATCCGGATATTATCTGTGTGAATAATCTGAGACCCTTGTACACTAAACCATTTCATGGGAATTCTTTTATTGCAACAAACTATAAGTATAAAACTAAGTGGGTTCAGCCGTTCAATAATTTAAGGTTAAGAAATTTTGAGTCTGATGATTATTTCAACTCGGGTGTTGTACTGATGAATCTCGATAAATTACGACAAATCGAAAAGGCAGATCATATTGTTGAAACGATTCGTGAAAATAAGCCATTTCTTATTCTGCCGGACCAGGACATCTTCAACTTGATTTTTGTCAATGATATTAAAGAGGAAGACTGGCGGATCTACAATATGGATCCAAGAGTTTATGAAAAACTGAAGATCCTTTTTCCACATAAATATAATTATAGTAAAGTGGAAGAGAACGTGGTATTTATTCATTATTCAGGGAAACATAAACCTTGGGATGAACGGGAAAAATATAAGTATGCTTTAGGCAGATATTACTTTGATAATGAAAAGAAAGTGTATCCGGCAATTGATGCATTAGAAGCCAGCAGGAAAGGAAGAAAAAGATGACGAGAACGAAGGATTACGATTATTTAGTGATTGGTGGAGGGAGCGGAGGAATTGCATCTGCCAACCGAGCAGGTATGCATGGAGCCAAAGTTGCCCTTATTGAAGAGCATAACTTGGGAGGCACCTGCGTCAACCTGGGATGTGTGCCTAAAAAAGTTATGTGGTATGTCGCCGATATGATGGAATCGATCAATCATTATGCAGAAGGTTACGGTCTCGAGATCGGTGATAAACCCTCACTAAATTTTGAGAAGATGGTTGAAAATAGGGATAAGTATATCCATTTCCTTCATGGAGCGTATAAGAAAGGCCTGGACAGCAATAAAGTTGATCTTATCAGAGGGAGAGCAGTCTTTGTTGACGAATCGACGGTTGAAGTTGATGGAAAGGCGTATACCGCTGACCATATCATGATCGCCACAGGTGGAAAGCCTAAGCGTCTACCGATTCCTGGTGGCGAGTACGGAATGGTATCTGACGATATCTTCGATTTGAAAAAACTACCTGAAAGCATCGCAGTGATCGGCGGCGGCTATATTGGGGTTGAAATGAGCGGCATTTTTCATGCAATGGGAGTCGATACTCATTTATTCGTGAGAAAGCCTCAGCCTCTATATAATTTTGATTCTATCATCTGCGAGGGATTCTCGGAACTTGCTGAGGCTGAAGGAAGAAAGATCCAAACTAACAAAACGATCACTGAAGTGAAAAAACTGGAAGATGACAAGTATGAGCTTGTATTTGAAGATGGCAGCACGCATGAAACGGAAATGGTACTCTGGGCAACAGGGCGCACACCGAATACCGAAGGGCTTAATTTAGAAGCTGCAGGAGTTAACCTATATCCTGGAGGGTATGTAGAAGTCGATCAGTATCAGAACACGACAGGAAACAATGTTTATGCAGTAGGAGATGTGACTGGAAGAGTTGAACTGACTCCAGTGGCAATTGCTGCAGGAAGACAGCTGTCTGAACGTTTATTTAATGACAAGCAGAATGCTAAGGTCGATTATGATAATATTCCGACTGTCATTTTCACCCATCCACCTATAGGCACGGTTGGGATGACCGAGGAGCAAGTCTATGACCTCTATCCGGAAGAGTATATCAAGATATACAAGACATCCTTCACTTCGATGCACAGCTCGATCACTGGGCATAGGCAGAAAGCATACATGAAACTGGTCTGTGTAGGTAAAAATGAAAAAGTGGTTGGCCTTCATGGAATCGGAAAAGGGATGGATGAGATTCTTCAAGGTTTTGCAGTAGCGATTCAGATGGGAGCGACCAAGAAAGATTTCGACCGGACGATAGCTATTCACCCGACTGCTGCTGAAGAATTTGTTACAATGAAATAATCGTTTTGGCGAACGATGGTTTTAATTTTATACAATAAGAATAAAATGTGTCAAAAAATACGAATGATACTTATGTGATTCGGATAAATTTTTCGCTTATTGTTGAAAAACCTCTCAGAATATACTATGATTAAGGCAACTTAATAAGAGTGTTATCTAATATAATTTAGCGATATGGGCTAGAGTCTCTACCAATCCCCTTAAAGGATTGACTATTAGATTAAACAATTGCGATTGTTTAAGATGTAGTTAATTAAAGGCGGCCATCCGTCTTTTTTTGCTTTCTTAAACTTTATCCCATACGTCATGTTATTAGATATCCCTTGATTAACGACTCCATTCAAGTGGAGAATCATAGAAGAGAGAGGGTTTTATCTTTGTTGGAAAAGTTTTTTCAATTAAAGGAGAATAACACAACAATTGGTCGGGAGGTTACTGCAGGATTAACGACATTCTTTGCTATGTCTTATATTATTTTTGTTAATCCTCAGATTCTGTCATTAACAGGTATGCCGACCCAAGCGGTCTTTCTGGCAACTGTTTTATCTACAGCAGTTGGTACACTGATCTTAGCACTATATGCCAATGTTCCTTATGCGCAGGCACCGGGAATGGGACTGAATGCATTCTTTACCTATACAGTAGTCTTTGCACTTGGTTTTTCTTGGCAGGAAGCTTTATTCATGGTTTTCCTCACAGGTGTAGTCGGGATTTTAATTACCGTTACTTCAATCAGAAAGAAAATCATTCACGCGATACCTGAATCCCTTCAGCATGCTATCGGCGGAGGAATCGGTGTATTTATTGCTTATATTGGTTTAAAGAATGCGCAACTATTAAAATTTACATCTGAAGGACAGGATATTATTTCTGTCAATAACGAACCTTACACAGCCGGATCCGAAATCACCGGGGCGATTAATACAGTGGTAACTGGTGGAGGAATTATTCCTGACATGGGCAGCCTTGCCAATCCTTATGCACTGCTTGCCATCATTGGTCTGATCATTATGGTCGTTCTGATGATTGCCAAAGTTAAAGGTGCGATCCTCATCGGAATCGTTGCGACAACAATTATCGGAATTCCTATGGGTGTGACTGATTTATCAGGACTGAGTAACCCAGCTAATACTTTCTTGTCCGCGTTCGGCGAATTGGGTGTGACGTTTGGAGCGGCTTTCGGCTCCCAAGGGTTAGGGTCACTTCTTGCAGACCCATCACGTTATGCTTTGATTCTTATCACTGTCTTTGCATTTACACTGACAGATGTCTTTGATACAATCGGAACCTTCATCGGAACAGGTCGAAAATCAGGTATATTTACTCTTGAAGATGAAAAAGCAATGGATCAGGGTAAAGGACTTAACACAAAAATGGAAAAAGCTCTTCTGGCAGATACTGTTGCTACAGCAGCTGGAGCAATCTTTGGCACCTCTCCTGTCACGACATTCGTTGAGAGTGCAGCGGGTATCGGAGATGGCGGACGAACTGGGCTGACCAGTCTGACTACAGCTACTATGTTCTTGCTTACAGCTTTTATTGCACCGGTCATGTCAGTTGTACCTGGAGCGGCCACAGCACCAGCACTGATCGTAGTCGGTATCCTGATGTTGTCTGCATTTGCAGAAATTGACTGGAACAACCTTGAAGAAGCAGTACCTGCATTTTTCGCTTCTCTGTTCATGGGATTCACCTACAGCATCTCATACGGGATTGCAGCAGGCTTCCTGTTCTACATCATCACCAAAGCAGCTAAAGGGAAAGCACAAGTCGTTCACCCGGTTCTTTGGGCGACAACAGCTCTATTCATCGTCAACTTTATTGTCATGGGTATGCTTTAAAAAATATAATCTAATATAGTTGAATGCCACTGGGAAGAATCTGAAGAGTCTCCCAGTGGCATTTTTGTTTTATCACGACTGTACGGGGCCAAGGGATACGTTAACTGTTGTGGCTGGGAAGTGGTAGAATGAGCGTATAAAATAGCCGATCAGACGTCGATATGAATCCATACTCAGACTTGAATGGTGAGCAAGGAAGTCAGACAATCAGATAAAAGACAGGCGCAGCTTTTCAGAGAAATCGGACAAGTGACGTTCTGAACAGAGGTGATGTAGAAGTTGTCCATTTCTTATTTTTACGCATAGTAAAAACTCCTAATAAAGCAGTAGAATTTTTATTATTTCTAATGAATACTTTATTAGGAGCATATCCGAAAATATTAGCAGTTGATTGGTCTTTTGTCAGTTCACTTGAACATTAAACTATTCGTATCTCAACGCATCAATCGGGTTGAGTCTAGCCGCTTTACGTGCCGGATAAATTCCGAAGAAGACACCGACAGCAGTAGAGAAGAGCAATACCAGCGCCACACTACCAAGTGTAATAATCGGTACAATATCGAGGGCTCCTGCGATGATGTTAGACAGGATAATGCCTAACGTCAGTCCGATCATTCCTCCAATAAGACTTAAAATGATCGATTCCATCAGGAACTGCACCAGGATCGTACGCGTCGTAGCGCCCAAGGCTTTTCTGGTCCCAATTTCTCTCGTCCGTTCAGTAACAGATACCAGCATGATATTCATTACGCCGATACCACCGACCAGCAGAGCAATAGCAGCTACTGCAGCAATAAAGTTGATAAACAGGCTCAACACATTATTAACCTGATCCAGCGCTTGAAGGAAATTAGTCGCGTTGTATATGTTATCTCCAACTGCATTATTTCTCAGTTCGAGAAGTCTGACGACCTGACTTGATACAGCATCGATCTGATCAGTACTTTCGACCTCTATGGATACAGTATCCATGCCTGCCATCTGAGGTACCTGATTGCCTAAGGTAGATTGAGGCATAGCCGCGAATAACGGAATCTGGCTGGTGTCGAAAGCACCTTGCATATCTCCGAAAGATCCTTCGACCACGCCGACAATTCTAAGGTTCATCTGGCTTTGAGCGACCGTGACACGCAGCGTCTCACCGATCACATCTGTCGTTCCGAATAAAGCTTCTGCACCGTCTTCATCTATTACAACGACATCCTGTGATTCGTCAAAATCAACCTGATTGAAATAACGCCCTTCAACTAATGTCGAGCTCATCGACTGACTGACAAATTGAAGATCCGGCGTACCGTACGATATAACGGCCTGCCGTGATTCATCAACTGATGAAATATTTCCTGACGTCGTTTCATTAGGTGAGATATAACGGATTTCATCGATAGAATCTCTCAATACATTCAGATCTTCATTGGATATCAAATCTCCTGACTGTTCAGGATCGTTCGCATTCAGACTGATCGTGGTTGCTCCAATATCGCTGAAGGTTCGCGTGATTTCATCTGCTGCTCCGTTACCAACTGCCAGAATCGCAATAACTGAGGCAATTCCGATTATTATCCCGAGCATGGTCAGAAAGGAGCGCATTTTATTGGCAAAGATACTATCTATAGCCATTTTCAGATTTTCTTTTATGAACATTTACTCCACCTCCCGCTTCGGTATCTGTTTAGGAGTCAGCTGTTCATCTTTTTTCATCACACCGTCTCTAAAATGAACAATACGTTTTGTGTATTCTGCCATTTCAGGTTCGTGAGTAACCATAACGATCGTCGTGCCTTCATCGTTCAACTCCTGAAAAATTCTCATAATATCCTCAGTGGTTTTAGAATCCAGGTTTCCTGTAGGTTCATCAGCCATAAGAACAGATGGTTCATTAACAATTGCACGGGCAATTGCTACACGCTGTTTCTGACCGCCAGATATTTCGTTAGTTAAATGTTCCAGGCGATTGCCCAGACCGACTTTTTCGAGGGCTTCTGTTGCTCGTCTACGTCTTTCTTTATATGGAACTTTTCCATATACTAGGGGAAGCATGACATTTTCGAGGACATTCATTCTAGCCATAAGATTGAATGACTGAAAAATGAAACCGATCTCTTTATTTCTTATTCCCGCAAGCTCCGCATCCGACAAATCGGACACATCCGTACCGTTGAGCAGATAACGGCCACTGTCAAATCGGTCCAGGAGTCCAAGAATATTCATCAGCGTGGATTTTCCGGAGCCACTAGGTCCCATAATCGAGGTGAACTCGCCTTCCTGGATTTTAAGAGAAACCTTGTCCAGTGCACGTACGGTTTCTCCGCCCATTTTATAAATCTTTTCAACATCAGTGATTTCTATCATGAGCACACCTCCTCATTACTCGTCTATTTCCACTTCTGCTCCATCTTCAAGATCTTCGCCAGGAGAAAGAACAACTTGGTCGCCTTCACTTAACCCGTCAGTTACTTGAATACGCGCGTCAGACTGTATCCCTGTTTCGATCATGACTTCGCTGACCTGACCATCTGTTACGATGTATACATAGGGTTCGTTGTCCTGATTATAATTTAGCGCTTCAATAGGAATGACAAGTGCATTTTCAGCAGAATCTACTATAATATCCACATCGATTTCAAATCCGGCAATCAGATCATCTGTATCAGAATCGAAAGCAATCGTCGCTCCTAGGCTGATAGAAGAGCCCATCTGAGTCTGTTCTGACGTAGCTACCGGATCTATGGATGATACTGTCCCCTTATAAAAAGTATCAGCATATTCCATTTCAACAGCCTGATCGACATCTACTAGCGCAGCATCTGAGCGTGATAACTGAACGGCAACTTGAAGGTCGTTCAGATCGGAAACAACTAGCGACGGCTGGCCCTGCTGAGCATTTACGTCAACTTCCTCTTCGGTCACATTGACTTCCGTTACTGTTCCATTGAAATTAGCGGTGAAGCTTGTTCCATCGACGTAATTGACAAGGGTATCGCCCTCTTCGACTGAATCTCCTACAGAAACATTCAGTTCTGAAACGACACCCTGGCCGACAATCTCCTGAGACTGAGATGGTTCGATGATGCCTGTCGTTACCACGACTTCTGTAATGTCACTTTCTTCCACTTCAGCTATCCGCACTGTAACTGTATCGTCTTTCTGAGTAGTGTTGTAGATGCTGAAACCTACAAAACCTAAAAATAGCAGGAAAACAATGATTACTACCCACTTCTTTCCTTTCATATCATCTTCGTCCTTTCTATATTAAAGTACATTTTAGACACAATTTTAATTATACAGGTAGGCATAGACCTTTTCTATGAATAAGAGTGGAAGTCATGAAAATTTCAACGTTTAACGCTTTCGCATACGTATGCAGCGAGATGGGATTTTGTGCCACAGAAAGTGTATGTGGTAAACTATGCTTAGCTGAAGAAGAGACTGGAAAGAGCTACGGGGAGGAAATCTGGCATGAAAAAGAAAGTATTCGTAGTTGGAGATGTCCACGGTCAATATGACATGTTCATAAAGCTGCTGATACACTGGAAAGAGGAAGAAGAACAGCTCATCTTGCTGGGGGATCTGGGAGACAGAGGAGAAAATCCAAAAGCCTGTTTTGGGCTGGCACGCGATTTGGTTGAGAATAAGGGAGCGGTCTGTTTGAAAGGAAATCATGAAGACATGCTGCTGGACTTTTTAAATAGCCCGCAACATTCAGCTGCCCTTTACGATATGAATGGGGGAATGGTGACTGTGCAGTCTTTTCTCGATATAAAGGAAGGACAGTATGATGCGGTTGAGCTGTCCAAAAGCGTAAAATCTCAGGCGCCCTGGTTGAAGCCATTCATCGAGTCCCTGCCATTGAAATATGAATGGGAAGATTATGTATTTACTCATGCTGGTGTGAATCTTACATTGAAGGACTGGACGGACACTTCTGACCGGGATTACGTCTGGATCAGAGAAGGGTTCTTTGATCAGCCCAACGACACTGATAAGACTTTTGTATTCGGCCATACCGTAACGGCAATGCTTCATGAAGAACAGTCGAACACAGATATCTGGCTGTCGGGGGATGGTAAGATCGGACTGGACGGAGGAGCTGTTTATGGCGGAACGCTTCACGGAGTGGTTTTCGATAAAGACGGCATCGTTGAGCAATATAAAGTCAGTAACACTGGATATGCATTCAGCCAGTTGTTTGGAGGGAAGTAAAACAACGTATGAAGATAGCGACAGTATCGGATCTGCATATCGATCGTAATGATGCATTTATCGAATGGGATCTTGAAAAGCAGCTAACAGACAAGCTCCATGATCAGAACGTGGATTGTCTGCTGATCGCAGGAGATGTGTCGAACCATTATGACACCACACACCGTTTTCTTAAAAAAGTTGAAGAGATGAGTGGCATTCCGGTGCTATTTGTACCTGGAAATCATGACTACTGGGCGAGAGACCACGATTTAGTAAATACGAATGAAATCGATCAGTTCTTTAACCGGCAGTCCTATTCACTGGTCGGTCGTCCTAAACTATTCGGAGACGACCTTGCTGTGGTCGGAACACCCGGATGGTATGATTACGGTTATGGCAACCATGAGAAGTACAGCAAGGAAGACTTTGAAAAGAAGCAGTATGGATTTGCCTCCTGGAATGATCGACACTACGTTAATTGGGGGCGATCGGATCAGACCGTCAGTCAGGATATGCTGGATCAGCTGCTGCAGGATCTCGAGGCAGTAAAAGACAGACAAGTCATTTTAATGACCCATGTGGCGACTCATCCTGAATTTGTCATTCCGCTTCCGCATCGGGTGTATAATTATGCCAACGCTTTTCTTGGTGCCAGAGCTTATGAGAGACTGTACGAATTGTATCCAAATATCACACACAGCATCATGGGTCATGTCCATCTCAGAAAATCAGTTAGAGATGGGGAGCGGACTTATATCAGTGCCTGTGTGGGCAACCATAAGCACTGGAAAATAAAGGACTTTACGACACAATTGAATAAAAGCATGGTGACCTTCACCACCAGCTGACGGACGGACAGGGGCTATTAATTTCAGATAACCCAGTTCGTTCGTTTTATTTTTATGTTAAAATAAATGGGATGAAGACTTAGAGGAGATGACCGTTTTGACAGATACATCTAAAGATCAGATCATACAACTATTAAATAAAGAATTGACCGATTATTCGAAAAAGCAGATTCTATCCGTTTTGGACTTGCTTCAAGATGGCAACACTGTTCCGTTTATTGCCCGTTACCGGAAAGAAGTGACTGGATCACTTGATGAAGTACAGATCAGGGAGATTGAAGAACGCCATACTTACCTGACCAATCTAGAAAAACGAAAAAGCGATGTTCTTGCTTCGATCGAGGAGCAAGGTAAGCTGACACCGGAACTGGAAAAGGACATTAAAGCAGCTACTCAAATGCAGCGTGTTGAAGACTTGTACCGTCCGTATAAACAGAAGCGCCGTACAAAAGCTACGATTGCTAAGGAGCAGGGACTTGAACCTTTGGCGGAATGGATTCTGACTTTCCCTTCAGGTGATCTCGAAGCTGAGGCCAGCCAGTTTATCGATACTGAAAAAGGCATTGAAACACTTGAAGATGCGCTCAGCGGTGTTCATGAAATACTTGCTGAATATATTTCTGACAATCCGATATACCGGACATGGATCAGAGCGTTCACTTTCAATAATGGAACCGTCGAATCCAGAGTAAAAGATCAGTCGCTGGATGAAAAAGGCGTCTATGAAATGTACTATGAGTATTCCGAAACAGTCAAGTCATTGGTGTCTCACCGCATTCTGGCATTGAACCGCGGGGAAAAAGAAGAGGTGCTGTCAGTATCTATCGAAAGTGATGAAGACCGTATTCATGGGTATATGATGAAGCAGGAGCTGCCGGATGGGAAAGCGACACAGGCCACAAATAAAGTAAAAGAAGCTATCAGTGATGCGTATAAACGTTTCATTGGTCCGGCTATCGAACGCGATATCCGAAATGAATTGACTGAAAAAGCAGAAGATCAGGCCATCGAAGTGTTCGGTGAAAACTTGAGTAACCTCCTGTTGCAGGCCCCACTGAAAGATCAGACCATTCTTGGGCTGGATCCCGCCTACCGTACAGGATGTAAACTAGCCGTCATCGATGCGACAGGAAAAGTATTGGCGATCGATGTCATTTATCCACATAAACCGGCTTCGGGTAGGAAACGTGAAGAAGCAGCCGGGAAATTTCTGAATATGGTGAAAAAGTATGATGTTGATACCATCGCTATTGGAAATGGGACAGCCAGTAGGGAATCTGAAACCTTTGTCGCTGAACAATTGAAATCAATCGACCGTCAAGTGGCTTATGTCATTGTCAACGAAGCAGGTGCCTCTGTATATTCAGCAAGTGAGGAAGCCCGTAGAGAATTTCCGGATTTCCAGGTCGAAGAACGGAGTGCGGTCAGTATCGCGAGACGTCTGCAGGATCCCCTGGCAGAACTGGTGAAAATCGATCCGAAATCAATCGGTGTCGGGCAGTATCAGCATGACGTGTCTCAGAAAAAATTGACGGAACAACTGGATTTTGTAATCGAAACAGTCGTGAACCAGGTCGGTGTCAATGTAAACACAGCCAGTGCAGCACTCTTAAAACATATTTCCGGTCTGACAAAAACCACTGCAGAAAATGTCGTGACGTATAGAGAAGAGAACGGAAAATTTACTAGCCGTTCTCAGCTGAAAAAAGTCAAACGGCTGGGACCTAAAGCCTTCGAACAGGCTGTCGGATTCCTCCGTATTCCGGATGGTAAAGAACCTTTCGACAATACCGGCATTCACCCGGAAACCTACAAGCAGGCTGAAACAATCTTATCTATGGCAGGAGTATCTAAAGCTGATCTAGGATCTGATGATCTAAATAATCGCATCAGAATGCTTGATGTCAGTAAAGTGCTCGACGAAACTGGACTGGGTCAGGAAACTTATGAAGATATCCTGAATGCTCTAGTTGCACCTGGGCGTGATATGCGTGATGATATGCCTGCACCGCTGCTGCGCACGGACGTACTGACCATGGAAGATCTAAAAGAAGGCATGGAACTAGAAGGGACCGTCAGGAACGTGGTGGACTTCGGGGCCTTCGTGGATATTGGAGTGAAACAGGACGGTCTCGTTCATATTTCTAAACTGAGTAACAAATTCGTCAAGCATCCTAAAGATGTCGTTGCTGTTGGAGATATTGTCAAAGTATGGATCGAATCAGTGGACTTGAAAAAAGGGCGTATTGCTTTGACAATGGTAAATAAATAACAGGGTAAATTAGGATGTATGAGTGAAGAAACGGAGTGGGCAGTCAACATGCCGTTTCTTCCTTCTGTATGGGGGAGTGCATATGAACCAGAAAGAACTGCAGCAGCTGGTCGAAACGATTTCCTTGAACGATTTCGGTAAACCCTTCAGACACCAAGCTGCATTTAACAGCCGACTGCGTACCACAGGTGGACGCTATCATTTGAAGAGTCACGATCTCGACTTTAACCCTAAAGTGATCGATAAGCTGGGTGAAGAGATCTTTATTGGAATAGTCAGGCACGAACTCTGTCATTATCATCTGCACCTTGAAGGCCGGGGCTATCAGCATAAAGATCGTGACTTCAAGCTGTTACTTAAGCAAGTAGGTGGCTTAAGGTTTGTCCCTTCGCTGAAAGAAGAAAAAGTCGTCCAGTACTGGGAATACCGATGCACAGCGTGTGACAGCCTGATTCACAGACAGCGTCGATTCAACTTGAGTAAATATGTCTGTGCCAGATGTAAAGGCAAGTTTGAACTGAAAGGCAGAATCGAACGGAAAACAGCGATGAAGTAAGTGTATAGAAGGTAACTCCCAATAATCTATGAAAAATTATGTTTCCCAAATTTCTCGTTGCTCGTATGATGATTTCTGTCGATGAA
Source organism: Alkalibacterium sp. s-m-28 (assembly GCF_054658175.1). NCBI lineage: Bacteria > Bacillati > Bacillota > Bacilli > Lactobacillales > Carnobacteriaceae > Alkalibacterium > Alkalibacterium sp. s-m-28. Next base: position 51 of record NZ_BAAGIQ010000061.1, on the reverse strand, counting down.
GGTAATATAATCCAATCCTTGTCTGGATTAAACAGCTTTATAACAGATCCA
>NZ_BAAGIQ010000060.1:0-14102 GCF_054658175.1 Alkalibacterium sp. s-m-28 | reverse complement strand
ACAATGTCTTTAAAACTCCCTGGCCGATTTCTTCGAGTAAGCTTCTTCAACTTTTCACGGAAACGTTGTTTAGCCGACCGACTAGGTCGGCAACCTACTTTCCCATGTGATTATATAAATGAAACCCGAAAAAGAGAGAAAGCACTAATGCCTTCTCTCTTCAGCCATATATATTAATTAGTTGATGTAGCTCATCGGATTAACTACAGATCCATTTTTACGTATTTCAAAGTGAAGGTGGACCCCAGTTGAACGTCCAGTTGTTCCCATGATTCCCAGCTGCTGCCCTTGAGACACGCTTTGTCCAGGTGCTACGTTCAAGTTAGGTTGCATGTGAGCGTACAACGTTGAGTAGCCATTACCGTGATCGATGATAACTGTATATCCGTAAGATCCTGAGAAAGAAGCCTGAGTTACAGTTCCAGCACGAGAAGCTCTGATCGGTCCGCTTCCGGCAATATCCACACCTGCGTGGAATGATCCTTGCTGACCTGTCACAGGATGTGTACGGTATCCGAATGGAGAAGTGATACGTCCACTTGCTGGTCTAGCCCACCCGCTGTTTGAAGCTGGTGCAGAATTATTTGATCCGCTGTTTGAAGCTGGTGCAGAATTATTTGATCCGCTGTTTGCCGAGCTGTTAGACGAACTTGATGAAGAAGAACTGCTTGACGAGTTGTTAGAAGAAGTGCTGCTTGATGACGTTGATGCCTGTGAACGACGCTCTGTTTCAGCTCTTGCCTGAGCCTGAGCTTCTGCCTGAGCTCTTGCTTTTGACTCCGCTTCTCTTCTTGCTTTCTCTTCAGCGCGACGGATTTCTTCCTGACGCTTGCGTTCCGCTTCAATAATACGCTGCTGCTCTGCTCGCATTTCTTTGCTCAAATTACTTGCACGCTCAGCGACTATTGTCTGTTCATTAATGAAAGAGTTTCTTTCATCTTCAGTCATATCATAGCGTTCAGCGACCTGCATGATTGTATCCTCAAGAGCCAAACGCTGGTTGACCAGGTTGTTACGGTCGATTTCCATCTGAGCCTTAACTTTTTCCATTTCTTCCTGTTCAGCCACCACTTGAGCTTCAGTTTCTTCTAGTGCCTGATGATCTTCAAATTGTGCCTGTACAATGTTCTGGTTTGCGGAAACCAGCTGACTGACAACACCAATTCTACCAATCAGATCTGATAAACTTTCTGCTGACATCATGATATCAACAATATCCGCCGGGTTAGCGTTAGTCTGAACTGAACGAGCCTGAGTTTCAAGCTGCTCGTTTCTACGAGCGATCTGATCTTTCAGCTGTTCGATTTCTTCATTTAAACGTTGGATTTCTTCTTCAATCTTTTCAATTTCTTTTGTCTGTTCATCCAGTCTATTGACCAGTTCATCGATGTTTCCTTGAAGTTCAACCACATCATCTTCAAGCTGTTTCTTTTCTTCTTCAAGTGACTGCATGCGCTGTTCTCGATCTGAAATCTCACCATCCAGTTCATTGGATTTCTGATTCAGCTCCTGCTGCTGCTGTTCAAGATCTCTCATTCTTTGAGAAGAAGCTTCTACGTTCAATGTGCTGAATGTTGGTGCAGCCATCATTGCTGCCGCCATTACTGTTAAGATGCGTTTTTTATTCAATCTGATAACTCCCATTTCTATTTATATTCAATCAGTTTCATAATAAAAAGTTCAATATTAGTCTTGCTTCCCTTGCTGTTATAATGAAATCATAACACGGGATATGAGGTCAAAATTTTTAAATCCTATGACAAAAAATCATGCATTTTGTTACACGTCTGTATTGTTTGACGAAAGTTTGACTATTCGGAACACCTCAACCCGTTGATATAAAAAGCTTTATGATTATATTAACTGTAATATTCAGTCTTCCTCCTATGGAAACCAGTGAACAATAAGTGACAAATATTGACATCCCTTAACTTATCTTTCCTCACTCTATTGAAGTATCAGCCCTTTTTATTCTAGTAACTGTGCTAACTTTGTCCTTTTCAATTATTTTCATTGTCAGTATCAGTGAATACTTTAACACCAGTTGTTGTAGTCATAAGTTTAGTCCACTTCTTTTTATTTAAAGTAACTGATTCTTTTCAATCCTATGGCATTTTGCTATTCTAGTAGGTATGAGAAAGGAAAGGTGCCCATGATCGATTTTCATATGCTCTGCTCTTATAGTAAAGAAGTAGACAGGAATGAGTTTTTTATTCAGTATTTCAATCCATCTGCCCTGTTCAGATACGATTCCAACTACTTTAATCTGCTTTATTCCCCTTCAAAAGAAGAATTTCAACTGATAGAAGATATGCACTGGTTTTTTTCAGAAGATAATGGGCTCGGACATGTCAAATTTACCTGGCCTATAAATCAGGGTCTGCTTCCGGAGACGCTCGAATATTTGAGTGAGCAGGGTTACGGTCTTGAGAAACTGGAGCTCTACTCTATCGATCCGATATCCTTTAAAGCATCTGTAGCTGACGGCATACAAGTAATCAAGGTCAGCCTTGAAGAACTCGACACGTTTAAATCCCTCAACTACATTGAGGATATGAAAACGTCCCGATATTTTGCTGACGAGAAACAAGGTTTTTATGACCTCATATTCTATGATCCGCTTGTTACCATGTGGCTTGCTCTAAAAGAGGACCACGCAGTCGGATCCTGTCTGACTGTAGAGCAGAATGATACCATCGAAATAGATGATGTATTCACATTGCCGGAATATAGAGGTCAATATGTAGCCAGTACACTGCAGGCCAAAGTCATGGGCGAAGCGGTCAAGAAGAACAAGCTGGTTATTCTGGCTGCTGATGCAGAAGACAGTGTCAAAGATATGTATACAAAGCAAGGCTACACCTGTGCCGGTTTTCAAATCGGTGCCCTAAGAATTATTGAGGAGGAATAAGCGTGAGTGTATCATTTAGACAGTTAACTGCTGATGACTTTGACTTATACAAAAATATGGAAACCGGATTAGAAGACGACTATATGCTTAAGGTGTTTGACCGCCTGACGACTAAGGGAAATGCTCTCTTCGGTTTATTTGAAGATGAGACTCTTGTCGCTGTGGCCGGTTATACTCTTTTTGCTGGTGAATTTGCCATGCTGGGTCGTCTAAGAAGTGATAAAAGACACCGTCAGAATGGGTATGGTACAAAAATCACCGAATATATTCTCAATGCGGCCAGACAGACCCCTTCAGTGAAATGGATCGGTGCCAATACAGAACTGCACAACAAACCTGCTCAGAAGGTACTGGAAAAAATCGGACTGCCCCATGTAATCACGTTCTACGCTGCACAGGCTTCAACGCTGACCCCTCTTATGACCGGAGACACGGAATGGACTATAGTGGACGATCGACATGAGAAAAGACAGTGGATCGAAGAGACTTACCTTAACCCCTCTTTTGAAAAGTCTGTCTTCCCCTATGAAGCCTATTATCCATTCCCTGCACGACCATCACTTTTCAGTGATGAGAAACTGGATGAAATGGACTGCTATATAAATCCTGATGGGACCCGGGTCCTCTTTATGTGGCGAGAAGTAAAAGGGACCGAATACCTGCATGTTGTTTACCCATGGGCCGACTTCAACGAACAGCCTGGACTGTTCGAAACAGTCGATCGCTCCTTCCAGATGCTCAAAGCTGAAAATCCTGAGGCGCTAGTCTGGATGGACCTGACTCAGGAAGAAGCTGACACTCTTCCTGCTGACCATCCTTTTGACTTGCCCTCTCCATGGATGCTTCACGGGATGTTCAAAAAAGAGGCTGATTCAATCGAAGAAGCGAATCAGATGATGGATGAACTGGAAAAAGAACTCAGCGATTTGAACGATCTGCTTGATAAGAACCAGGATAGGCTCAACACCTTGAGTGAACAGACTAACGATCTGGATTCGAAAATTTAGTTCAATTGTCCTGCAAATAAAAAAACCCACTGATTCACAGGATCGCAGTTCATTTTTGAACTGTCGGATACCCTGTATGATCAGTGGGTTTTTTTAATTATAAAGCTTTGTCGTCGACTTCTTCCAGAGCCTGGTCGATCGTCTGAATGACCCCTTCTAAAGAGCCTTCTTCAAAAGGTGAGCGCAGATTGGCTGTCGATACAGTTTCAAGGAAACTTTGTGTGCCGCCTGCTTTACAGATTGCCAGATAATCTTCCCATGCTTTTTCATCCTGATCGACTATCGCCCGTTTCCAGAACTGCAGAGCACAAATCTGAGCGAGAGTGTAGTCAATGTAGTAGAACGGCATGCCGAAAATGTGTCCTTGTCTGAACCAGAATGATCCTTTATCAAGGAAGTCATTTTCAGAAAAATCGCGATCAGGCAGGTACTGTTTCTCAAGATCGCGCCAGACCTGCTTGCGTTTTTCAGGTGACCACTCAGGATTTTCATATACTTCGTGCTGGAAGTGATCGACCAGAACACCATAAGGCAGGAATCTGACCGCTCCACTCAAGTGGTTGAACTTGTACTTGTCTGTCTGCTCCTTAAAGAACAGCTCCATCCATGGGTAAGTGAAGAATTCCATGCTCATTGAATGGATTTCGCAGGTTTCAAAGGTCGGGAAGACGATCTCAGGCTGCTTGATCCATCTTGACTGATAAACCTGGAACGCGTGACCGGCTTCGTGTGTCAGTACATCGATATCCCCTGATGTTCCATTAAAATTGGCAAAGATGAACGGCGACTGATAGTCAGGAATATAGGTGCAGTATCCCCCACCTGCTTTCCCTTCCTTGGACAACAGATCGACCAGCTCTTTATCGAAAAGAAAATCGATGAATTCAGCTGTTTCGTTACTCAGTTCATGGTACATTCTGCGGCCGTTGTCGATAATGTAATCCGGGTCGCCCTGAGGTGTCGGATTCCCATCAAGAAACTGAAGAGAGGCATCATAGTGCTTCATGTCTTCTATTCCAATTCTTTCAGCCTGACGCTTAGCCAGTTTCTGAGTCACTGGGACCACATAATCAAGAACCTGTTTGCGGTAGACGTCCACCATGCCCCGGTCATAATCGAATCGTTTCATTCTGACGTAACCCAGTTCAACAAAATCCTTGTACCCGAGCTTCTTCGCTATCGTATCTCTTACTTTGACAAGCTCGTCATACAAATTATCCAGCTTGCTTTCATTTTCCTCAAAGAAACTCCACTGGGCATAGGATGCTGCTTTTCGTATGTCACGATCCGTCGATTCCAGATAAGGACCGAACTGGGATAAGGTCAGCTTCTTTCCGTCAAAGTCTATTTCTGCGGAAGCAAGCAGTTTCTGATAGTCACTGCTCAGCTGATTTTCTTTCTGCAGCAGATCGATGACACTGGAATCGAAGGCATCCAGTTCGAACTGCATATTCTGAAAGAAGGTTCGCGGATAACTGTCCTTCAGTTCATCAAGATAGGGAGAAGCCATGATGGCTTTATAATACGTCGTGGTGAGTTCCTGATAGTACGGAGAGTATTCATTCCAGTACTTGTCTTCCTGATCATAAAACTCATCTTTGGTATTAATCGAATTACGGATAGAAGCGAGCGTACTCATGGTATCCAGTGATGCAGTCAGCTCAGATACTTGGTCAATGGCCTGCTTGACCTGATCAGCCGATTCCGCTTCTTTCAAATTGTCAACGAGATGAAGGAAGTCTTTTTTGTATAAATCAAAATCCGGCCGTTCGTAAGTATAATCTTGAAATTTCATTGGTTGCCTCCTGTGTCGATTATTAATTTTTCTTTAGTATAGCATAAGAAGACTCAAATGATATACTAAACCTCGTTTGTGATAAAATAAAAGGTGAAAGGATGTGACCCATATGGCATATCAGCAGCGTCCTGATTTTTCACAGAAACAGAAGCAAACTTATATCCCTAACCTGGTTCAGAATGTTCAGCTGCTTCAGCTTAACCGGCTGGAACTTTCTGCCTTTCTGAATGAACTGGTCATAGGTAATCCGCTTATCGATGTTCCTGAATCCGAACAGCAGCTTGTCCAGCGTTCGCTGAAAACCACCTCATCTGTTATAGAAGAAACAGCTGCTCACAGACAGTCTCTTTATGATCATTTAAAAGAACAGGTCGAAATGCTCTATCGTCCCACTTATTTAAGAGAATTGATTTTCTGGTGGATCAACCAGCTTGATCATAGAGGATACGTGACTGCAACTGTCGAAGAAGCCGCAGAAGAAACTGGGTCCACTGCTGTTGAACTGGTAGATGCCCTCACTTTGCTGCAGCAGCTTGATCCTGCTGGTATAGGTGCACGTTCACTGAAAGAATGTCTGATGCTTCAGACCGAACGACTGGATTTTTCTCCAGCAACAGCCTATATCATACTGGAAGAAAATTTTGAACGGCTTACAGAGAAGAAATGGAAGGAACTAGCCGATATCTACTCTATCTCTGAGTCCGAGGTCCAGGAGGTACTGAAATTTGTACAGAAGCTCACTCCCTCTCCTGCAGAAGGATTTCAGACTAGCTATACACCTTTTATTCTTCCAGAGCTGGCTGTATCTGTAAACGATGAAGAAGTGAGCGTAGCTGAAACGAGATACAAGACACCACTGCTTACATTCAATACGGCCTATTTTGAAGAACTGAAGCACCAGGATGACAGAACCGTTCTTAAGTATATAGGAGAAAAGAAGAAGGAGTATGATATCCTTCAGGCTGGACTTGAAAAAAGGAAAGAAACGATTTTAAGAGTCGGTACCGCTATTGCCCGTTACCAGGCTGGTTTCTTCCGCAATCCTGATAATGGCCTGTCTTCTCTCCAGCTGAACGATCTGGCTCAGGAACTTCAGCTGAATGAATCCACTGTAAGCCGGGCAGTAAGGGAATCTTATATTCAGACACCTTCCGGCACTTACGAACTGAAATCGTTTCTATCCAGAAGGACGTCAGGTGGTGATTCACAGGACCAGCTGGAAAAGCAGATCCGAGAACTGATTGATCAGGAAGATAAAACAAACCCACTATCTGATCAGAAACTATCGGATAAACTGGCTGAATCCGGTATGCAGTTATCCAGAAGAGGTGTGACTAAGTACCGTAAAAACCTGTCGATCCCTGCTTCTACTCAGCGGAAAGTCAGAAAATGAGTGGGACCTTCGAATTTATAGATTTTCATACAAAAACAGCTGAGCCTCTATAATATAGAGCTCAGCCGTTTTGATATATTATTGATTATCCAAGTAGTCCTACAACATAACCTAATGTTCCAAGTACGAACAGTCCGGCGATGATTGTGATTGGGCTGACTTTACGACGTAATAACCATACGCACGCTAGAGTCAGGATAAGTGGTGCAATACCTGGAAGCAGTTCATCCAGTGTGTTCTGCAGTGTAGTCACTTCAACTGGAGTGATGCTCAGTCCAGATTGAATTTCCTGAACGACACCGCGGAGCATGTCTCCGGACAATACACCATCGTTTGCTGCTTCAGCTACTGCTCCGAAGTTCACCATTTCATCAGCTGGTACATCTACTCGACTCATAACCAGTGGGAAGTGCATGCTGGTCCATCTTGGAACCAGAACACCAAGGATGAACATACCAAGTACAGATGCGCCTTGAGTCAGTTTCTGCATCAGTCCGCCGGCAAGGTTCTGAGTAATGTTACTTCCCTGTACGTATCCCAGTTCCTGTGAGTACCATAGGAAAGCCATACGGATAATGTTCCATGCCAGGAAGAAGATGATTGGTCCAAGCCAGCTTCCACTTAATGCAAGAGAAGCCGCGAATGCACCAAGTACCGGACGGATCGTTCCCCAGAAAATAGGGTCACCGACACCGGCAAGAGGGCCCATCATGCCAATTTTAACCCCTTGAATAGCGGCATTATCGATATCCTGACCGGATGCTTTCTGTTCTTCAAGAGTCAATGTCACCCCTAATACAGGTGCTGCAAGATACGGGTGAGTATTGAAAAACTCAAGGTGACGCTTCAATGCTAATGAACGGTCTTCTTTTGATGTGTACATTTTTTTAAGTGCCGGGATCATTGCGTAAGCCCAACCGATGTTCTGCATACGCTCGAAGTTCCAAGATGCCTGCAGGAACTGACTTCTCCAAAACACGTGTAAACGGTCTCGTTTAGATAATTTGAATTTGCTTTCTTCAGCCATATTTCATCAACGCTCCTTTTTAATAGTCATTCAGAATGTCATCAAGTGGATCGCCGCCGGAAGTGTTTCCGCCGCCTCCGCCGCCTTGATTGAATTCAGGTGCAAATTGAAGGTACAGAAGTGCCAGAACGACACCGATGATACCCATAGCAATCAGGTTCAGTTCGCCGATTGCTGAAAGAGCAAATCCTAAAGCGAAGAACAGCCATAGTTTTGGTGTAGCCATCATGTTGATAACCATCGCATAACCGACGGCAACGATCATTCCACCGGCAACTGCCAGTCCGCCTGTCAGCCACCCAGGGATAGCGTTCAGGGCATTTGTTACGAGTTGTGGAGATACAGCAAGAATGATAGCTGCAGGGATAGCGATACGCAGCCCCTGAATCATCAACGCTCCGATGTGATAGAATTCTACTGCTCTGAATGAACCTTCTGTTGCTTTTCTGTCGGCTGCGTGTGCGATTGCCACAGTTAATGTACGTACAAAGATAGTCAGTACCTGACCAGCGATTGCTAATGGAATAGCCAATGCGATCCCTTCTGATACGCCTGCTCCGTGATAAGTGACTAAAATAGCAGATGCTACGGATGCAAGTGCCGCATCAGGTGCTACTGCTGCCCCGATGTTCATCCAGCCTAAAGCGATAAGCTGAAGTGTTCCTCCCAGTAAAAGTCCTTGAGTAGGATTTCCTGTTGCCAAACCAATTAATGTACATGCGACGATCGGCTGATGAAACTGGAACTGGTCCAGGATTCCTTCCATTCCGGCTAAGAAAGCCACAAACACAACCAATACGATTGAAATGATGTCCATAGTTATTTTCCCTCCTTGATAGGTATCTTAATTCATGTATTTTGTTTTCTTAAGCAGGCTCCACAAATCTTTGCGCTGATCTGCTGGTACTTTTCTGACATCGAATGTCACGCCAAGATCTCTCATTTTCTTGAAAGCTTCCACGTCTTTTTCATCTACTGACAGAACATTGTTGATCATGACTTTACCTTCTGAGTGAGCCATGGATCCGACATTGACCTCTTCAATCTCCACTCCACCTTCAATGACACGCAGAGCATCAGTTGGGTTCTCGAATAAGAGCAGTGCTCTTGTTTTACCGAATCGCGGATCGTTCCATACTTCGATCATTTTATCGATTGGAACAACGTTCGCTTTGATTCCTGGTGGTGAAGCCTGGGTGATCAGAGATTTACGGAGCTCATCTTTAGCTACATCATCAGAGACAACAATAATACGGGTCGGGTTGACGTCTTTAGACCAGGCAGTTGCCACTTGTCCGTGAAGCAGACGTGAGTCGATACGAGCCAGTCGGATGTCGATTTTTCCGTTACCTACTACTGTTCCTTCAGGCAATGGTTTAGACGGTTCTTCAGTTGCAGTTGCTGCTTTGCTTTCAGCTGGCTGAAGACTTTCCGGTCTCACTTTCACGCTGTCTTTCGCTACATCGATCAGTGAAGCTGCAATATCGTGTGCTTTATCCATTGAGAAACGTGCTGTAAATGACTCGATAAGCATAGGCAGGTTCAAGCCTGCAACAATCGCCCATTTATCCTTCTTATCTTCAAACAATGTATTTGCCTGGTTAAATGGTGTACCTCCCCATAAATCGACTAGGAAGAGGACTTCGTCTGTTTCGAAAGAAGCAATGGCTTCTTCCATTTTTCTTCTAATATCATCTGGCCCTTCACTTGGAAGTAAAGTGACTGCCTTGACATTTTCCTGTTCTCCTACAATCATAGATCCTGACTGCAGAATGCCTTCAGCAAACTCGCCGTGGCTTGCTAGTATAATTCCTACCATTTATTTCCCTCCTACTACTAACGGACATGCCGTTATTTCTAATTAATCGTTTACAAAAAGTTCCCCTTTTTTAAAACTTCCATAAGCAGCTGCTTGCGGTCTGAAGGGACTTTTCTTATTTCGAGTTCTATACCCTGTTCATCAAGATACTGAAACGCCTCAATATCCTGCTGATCAACTGAAACGAAATGTGTGACCATCTGTTTCCCCTCTGTGAATTTCATTCCACCAATATTCACTGTATCGAACGCTACCCCCTGCTTGTAAATTGTCATTACATCATTTGGGTTAGTAAATAACAGCAGAACTTTTACATCCTTCATGAGCGGATGGTCTTTAATGTCGATCAGTTTCTTTACTGAGATGACATGTGCCTTGATTTCAGGCGGAGCCGCCTGCTTTAATAATAATTTCTGAAGCGGATTTGATGCGACTTGATCACTGACAACTACGATGCGACTTATACCTGTCGACCTAGCCCATGTCGTGGCTACCTGACCGTGTATCAGACGGTCATCGATCCTTAGTAACCTGATATCCATTAACCTTTATCCTCTCCTCCTGTATATAGAGTCACTCTCCCTTCACTTAGAAATTGAGAAAAATAGTGGTGCAGCGTAGTGTTTTTCTCTTCCAATTTATATAAGCAAGAAGTGTGCCAACTTTAATTTCTTGAGAACCTTTATGTATCAACGGTTTTCCGCAACACACTAAAACGACACACTATTGATGTGTTTCAAATAGTGTGTCGCTCAGCTGTTACTCTTCAAGTAGTGTATCGATATCTTCAATCTCGCCTTCATCTTTAGTAATGAAATATAAGATATAGCTGTATTCCTCTTCAGGTATGCTGATTGCCAGATCCTTTTCCAGCATTGAGATAAGATGCTCCACTTCCTTCGTCAGACTATTCTCTACATCAAACAGGTGTGTCTCGGAAGAAGTCAGGCTATCCTGATGAATCAGCCGTTCAATGACACCTGCCATATGCAGAATCAGATTGATATGAAAGGCATAGGCTTCTGAATGATCTGTTTTGAGCTGGGCACAGCCTTTAGCAAATTTCCAAAGAGGGTCCAGCACTTTAACAGGATTTAAAAAGGTATAGTTTTCCTGCAGAAAGATCTGTATCATTTCTCTGGCCTTTGTTTCATCAGAGGCAGTATCTGTAGTGTATAAGACGGACTCACTGATTATATTTTCTATCAGCGCTTCAGAGTCTCCTTCGATGAACCGCTCTAGCGGTATAAATGGAGCTGAAAGTTTCGGATCGGCTACACCGGTCGTGGCCAGGATGGAGTAATGCTTGTTCCATTCAACTACTTTCGTATCCATATCCACTACTGAACAGGTTTTGACTTCTATAACTGCCTTGTTTCCTTGCTTGATTGGTTTTTCAATGATTTCCTTTATTTTCCTGGCGGTCCCTTCTCCAGATGCACAAATGGCTAGGATGATTGGAGGCTTGACTACCTGATTTCTTTCATTGGTGTGACCTTTCGGAAGGTGATTCGAGTAGCCACTGAATTTGAGAAGGGACTCATGCAGAAGTTCAAGGTCTGCATCCACCAGTGACGCTTTTCTTACTGCTTCGAGTACCATAGGGGTTGAGACCATATCGATCGATCTGACCAAAATGCCGGTATCCTTTTCCAGAGAAGACTCAAATGTCGCCAGCGACCCCATGTCGACCAGAAGTAGAACTCCGCTGCCCTGGTTCACATCGATCACTGCCTGTCTGATCCGCTCGTAAACGACTGTCGGCGACATATCCAGAGGCATGTCGATGGCACTCACGCCTCTTATATTTAAGAGATCTTCTGCTACACGGGCCATGCTGCTTGCAGTGGAGTTCCCATGTGTGGCAATGACCACTCCAATTTCACCAGCTGATTTTTCTTCCTTCAATGAAACGAGAAGAACGGTAAGATAATACACTTCATTTTCCGGAATAGTGACTTGGAAGACCTCACCTATTTTATCTTTGATCAGTGATGCAACCTCATACTCTTTGCTGTAGTCCATTGCCATTTCGCGTATCCTGCTGTTCATCTTCCGTTCTTCCCCACTGTTTATCTTATTGAGCAGGGAGCTGATATGAAGACTCATAGCGTAAATGAAGTTCTGCTTCATACTCACACTTAGTGACTGATTGACTAAAGCAGCCATCTGATGAGCAAATTCAATCACTTCTTTATTAACGACGTCAGCCAGCTTAGATTCTGTCTGAAGCGAAAAGCCGTGATTACGGTAAAAAGATTTTAGATGAACGTTGATATCTGTGGAGATATACTGATTGATTGATTCCTGATCCAATCCTTCTGCTTCAAGAAGCGCAGCCTTATCTCCAATGATGTCGTAAATATTATACGGCAGTTCATAAGCATCCATTTCCATTGTATAAAACGGCTCATTTGGACTGACTGTTATTTTTGCCTCAAGATAATTTGACATCTCTGTCATCTGTTGTCGGTTGGAGGATAACCCCACCAGATGTGATTGAATGCTGTCCGGAATATCCTTAACCGTCAGACTGATTTCTTCCTTGCTCAGCTGGTTCATGAAGCCTCTGGCACACACCAACTGTATCGTTGATTTGAGTTGTCCGATGTTTCCATATCCTACACTGGCAATCAGTCCTTTAACAACATCCTCTGTTAATGTGATTTTCCGTTGAATTCGATTGGCTTCAAGACCTGTCAGAAGTTTCAGCAGGTCAAGCTGCTCCACAACCGGACGCTCTTTAAATGATGGCATATGAATATTGATGGGTATACGTCTCATGAAGGTATCAAGAAAAGTTGATTTAGGATCTTCAGTTGTCGCACAGACGATCCTGACACTTGCTTCTCGGCTTTTACCTGTTTCCCCAAGTCGACTGTACTTGCCCGTATCCATGAAGTAGAAAATCATTTCCTGCCCTTCAGGTGGAAGTCTGTGGATTTCATCTAAAAAGAGCATACTGTTGTCAGCTTGCTGGATAAGCCCTTCTTTCTCGGATGCCGCACCAGTAAAGGCTCCTTTAGCATAACCGAACAAGTAACTCATCAGCAGTTCCGGATTATTCGCATAATCCGCACAGTTGAAGACGACCAGTTCTTTTTCAGGGTCGATCAGCTCATGTGATTGAGCAAATTTAAACATGGCGTGAGCAAAAAACGATTTCCCTGATCCGGTCGGACCCGTTATAAGTGTGTTGAGTCCTTTTGGTGGATAAAGAACAGCTGCCTTGGCCTGATCGACCGCATTTTTCATGCTGCCTTTTGCTCCAATAATCGACTGAAAAATATCTCTCGACTCTTTAACAGAGTAGTCAAAGACTTCCTGTGTGACACCCTTCTGTTCAGGCTTTTCTTCTTTATAGCTCGGCACGTGTACTGTCAATGGCTGGTGACGAACCGATTCGAGAGGAACAAAGCGAACTGGCCGTCCGTCTATTTTTTTAAGCTTCCCCTCTCTGACCAGAAGATTAAGGTCTTTGGAGACATTGCTTCTCAAAATATCTAACGTATCAGACACTTCTTTTGTTGTAATGCCCATCCCGTTTTCGATGTCTTTTTTTGTAAACTGATTACTAGCCGATTTGACGAACTGATATATCTTATCTTTTCTGTTCAATTCGTACGCCCCCTTATCATTGCTCTCTAAATGCTGGACTCTGGATTCTCAATTAGTATACTATAAAAACAATGATAACGATACACTATTGAACACACTTGACTGCAGCAGTCAGAATCTGGCTTTATTTAAGGTTTTATGCTATATCGCAGTGTGCTAGTGTATTCTCTTAAGTATGCTCACTAGTATGTCGTTATGACTTTGCCGAACTTAGGGTCTGCTTTTTTATACTGGGATAGCTGAGGTTCACCCGTTTACCTGCCTGTGTTTACCCTGAGCAGGCTCACTCGGCTTCTCTTATTCACTTTACCTGATCTGAGCCTGCTTCGGCACTCTCAGCTGGCTCCTGTAATCCGCTTTACAGTAATCCCCATATTTTGAAGTGCCTGACCACGTTGAAACTATCGAGTAGGAGACTAGTCATTAATTGACTAGTCGACCTCTCACACCACCGTACGTACGGTTCTCGTATACGGCGGTTCAATAACTTGAATATCTCTAACGTTCATACAGTAGTATTAAATCTTTT
>NZ_BAAGIQ010000059.1:0-14385 GCF_054658175.1 Alkalibacterium sp. s-m-28 | reverse complement strand
ACGACTATCCGAAGATATAAACCGAACGTATTTTCGAATACGTGGCGGTTTAGTTCAGTGCACCCTTTTTTATGAAAATAGGTTGTCATTTTATAATCTATTCTCTTGACTTAACACCATAATGCTTTAATTAAGACTCATTTGACTGAAGATTTTTTCCCATCCATTCCTAGTGGTACAAAAAAAGGCAATTTCCACGAATTGAATCGAATCGTGGAAATTGCCTTAAAATAAACAAAAACCACATAGATAACTTATCATCTATGCGGTGTAAAAAAATCCTCGTCAAAGTGAGCCGGCATAGATACAAAATTTAGATTTGTTCTAAACGTTGTATCTATGAAAGAAAGTCTTCATCTATACAACGATCTGCGCCAGCTGTTCCAAGCCATATTCAGTTGTCTGGATTGAGCAGATCGTGTAAGCATACTGACCTTCCTTTCGTCTGTTTTTTAATGTGATTCTCATACTACACCTATGAAATGGATCCGTCAACATCTTTTTTGAGAAATTTAAACTGATTTCAAATTTTTTAAATCACTGGTGGCCAGAAGGGGATTCTACTGTATGTAAATCAATCTCTTTCTTTTTCCTGCTGTCCGGCCTGTTTCAACTTAGTCGGTAAAGAAACCTTCTTCAAAGCTGTCTGTCCACTGCTTATCCTCCTGTTATTTCCTCTACTTTTACTTATGCATAATATAATATCTAATAAAACCGTTTTAATAAATTTATGCAAACAATATATACTGAACATTTCCTACTTATCAAGTTATTTCAGACAACCTTTATTTTTATTCCTTCCTGTTTTCTTTTTTACCAGACATGTTAAACTTGGAAAGAGAGCAAAAGAAAGGTTTGACACATTATGAGTAAACGCGTTGCTATAATTGGAGCAGGAGTCGTCGGTTCTTCTGCCGCTTATGAATTGAGCAAAGATCCTTCTATCGATTTGACGATATATGACGAAGGAACGGGACAGGGAACATCAGCTGCTGCAGGAATAATCAGCCCATGGCTTTCCAGACGTCGAAACAAAAAATGGTATGTCATGGTCAAAGAAGGCGCTGCTTTCTACCCCGACTTTCTTTCTGAAGTCATGCAAGGAAAGGAAATTCCCTCTTCAGTTTACAAGAAAGTCGGCACCCTTCTGTTTAAAAAGAAGCCCGAGTATCTGACTGAAATGCTTGAAACAGGAGAAAAACGACGCCTCGACGCACCGGAAATAGGTGAGCTCGCTATTTTAACTGCCGATGAAATAAGAGAGAAAATCCCACTCTATCAAGGGGAAAATTCAGCACTCTGGGCTTCCGGAGGGGCACGCGTTGATGGTGGCCGGTTAGTTGAGCTGCTTTTATCACGAGCGGTTGAGAATGGGGCTGCAGTGATCAAGAAAAAAGCCCGATTCAAGCGAGCAGATCAGGGCTATTCAGTCCTGACCGACCACTCTGAAGGCATTTTTGATTCTGTCGTTCTCTCCGCTGCAGCCTGGCTCCCGGATCTGCTCGATCCTGCAGGCTATAACGTTGATATCAGGCCACAGAAAGGTCAGCTGGCGGAAGTCCAGCTGGCAGATCATCATACTGAAAACTGGCCGGTCATCATGCCTGAAGGCGAAGCGGACATTATTCCATTTGAAGACGGGAAAGTAGTGATAGGCGCGACGCATGAGAATGACAAAGGATTCAATCTGACGATCGACGAAGAACTAGTCAGCACACTGATCGATGATGCCGCTGCTTTCTTTTCGACAGAACTGCATCAGGCTTCCATTACAGCTTACAGGGCTGGGACTAGAGCCTATACCTCTGACTTTGCTCCATTTTTCGGAGAAGTTCCCGATCTTTCAAACGTGTATGCAGCCAGCGGTCTCGGATCGACAGGCTTGACGGCAGGTCCTTTAGTCGGAAAATGTCTGGCGGATCTTGTTAGACAGCTCTCGCCTCTGCTTCCCGTTGAAGATTATCCAATCGCTGACTATGTCAAAAAAAGAGCTGACTTAATTGTCTGACTCCAGTAAGTAAGGTATACTTTTAAAGTAAGAGTGAGACAGGTAGACAAGGAGAGAGAATCATGAAATCAGATAAATTAGGCAAAATCATCGGATGGGCCGCCATGGCGATAGCCCTGATCGGATTTTTCATCTGGAATATCCCTCTAGGATTAGCAGCAATCATTTTAGGAACTGTCGGTCTTGCCAGTAATGAAAAAGGGTTGAACTGGACAGCCATTGCTTTCGGAGCGATCGCGATGATTATTGGTATCATATAAATTAAATGCACTGTAGATAAAAGAATCCCCCTTGCAGCAGGACATAGGTCCTTCGCAAGGGGGATTAATTTATTTACCGTTCACCTTTCTTGTACCCTTTATTCTGAAGCGAGGCACTGTAAAGTCCGATACTCAGCGAGAGAACCGCAAGCCCCAGTGAGTAGCCGCCAATGATGTCTGACGGATAATGCACACCCAGATACACTCGGCTGATGCCGATCAGACCAATCAGTGGGATAAGTGTCAACGAAGCGATGATAACGGGTTTCCAGCTTTTACTGGCCCGAATAATCAGAAACAGGAGCGCACCATAAGTAATGATCGAACCCATGGCATGCCCACTTGGAAATGAGTAGCCGCCCTGAACAATCAGATGCTCAACGTGTGTTGGTCGTGGTCGTCTGAAGAAAAACTTGACCAGCTGGTTCACACCTCCGGCTCCGACACTGACTGTCAGAAAATACCAGACCGCCAGTCGCGTGTTTTTTCTGAAACGCCAGATATAGAGAGAAAAAAGGATCGTAAACAGTCCCACGAACCAGACATCACCCAGACGTGTGACAAAGATGAATCCCCATGTCAGAAGAGCTCGTCTCTCTTCATGAAACTCGTTCCCTATCACTTCATCCAGTAGACCGATGAATCCCCAGTCATAAAAACTCATCCAGACTAAAAAGAGAAATGGAATGCTGAGCACCATGGCCAGGATAAACAGATTTTTTGGCTTGCCGAATTTATTAACTATATATTCTTTTGCTTCTTCCATTATTCTATCCTTTCGCAACCTATTTATGTTTTCAATTTACCAGTTTACCGTGTATACATCTGACTTTCAACCGTTACACTCGTGTTCGAAATTCAGACATATCTAAATGCAAAGTGGCTTTGACATGAAGTCTGTCTTCCGGTAAAGTAGTTTAGGGAAACTCAATTTCAACCCATGTTTTTCTCCCTACTATCTGTCTTTCAAGACGGCAAAAAAGAGGAGTACACCATGAAAGTTTTTGATTATGAAGATATACAACTTATTCCGGCGAAATCGATCGTCAGAAGTCGTTCAGAATGTGACACATCCATTACATTAGGCAAGCACACCTTTGCCATGCCTGTAGTTCCTGCAAATATGCAGACAGTAGTGGACGAAGAACTGTCCATCTGGCTCGCAGAAAATAATTATTTCTATGTCATGCACCGGTTTGAAGAAGAAACACGTATGAACTTCATCCGTACTATGCATGAACGCGGTCTGTATGCTTCTATCAGTCTAGGCGTCAAAACAGATGAATATGATTTTGTAAAAGAACTAGCTGAAGAAAATCTTGCACCCGACTACATCACAATCGATGTGGCCCACGGTCATTCTGATCTGGTCATCGATATGATCCGCCACGTGAAGCGCCATCTTCCAGAGACGTTTCTGATTGCCGGTAATGTCGGCACACCAGAAGCCGTACGTGAACTTGAAAACGCCGGTGCAGATGCAACCAAAGTCGGTATTGGTCCGGGTAAAGTCTGCACAACTAAACTGAAAACTGGTTTCGGAACCGGTGGATGGCAGCTTGCTGCTCTTTCTCATTGTTCCAAAGCAGCCCGTAAGCCACTGATTGCCGATGGCGGTATCCGTACTCATGGAGACATCGCAAAATCCATTCGTTTCGGTGCAACTATGGTCATGATCGGTTCCCTGTTCGCAGGACACGATCAGTCTCCAGGAAAAATGGTGACGATCGATGGCAGACCGTATAAAGAATACTTCGGCAGCGCCTCTTCTCACCAGAAAGGCGAGCGTAAAAACGTCGAAGGGAAAAAGATGCTGACAGAATACAAAGGAGATATCGCTGATACACTCCTTGAAATGAAACAGGATCTGCAGTCTTCCATCTCTTACGCTGGAGGGAATGACATTGAGTCGCTTCGTAAAGTCGATTATGTTATTGTTAAAAATTCCATCATGAATGGTGAAAACTATAACGCAAGCGGAATTGATGTGCCGGACAGCTTCGCATCGAGCAATTTCACTTCCTGAACAGAATGACAGACTAATCTGAATAGAATGAGCCCCATAAGTTGATTGAGAGACAGTCAGCTTGTGGGGCTTTGTTTTCCTACTTTTTTATTTCAATTATTATAATCACTAAAATATAAAGAAAAACGAGAAATAAGGCGAGAAATAGTGTCCAGAACGGAAGGTCGAACAACAAGCTCAAAATCAGATAAATCAGCAAGGTAAAAAGGGGATACCATACAATCGTTTTTGGATCGATTTCCATAGGCTAGTCCTCATTTTCAGTCATAGGCTGGTCTGATTTCTTGCTAATCAGACTCAGGATCTTATCAACAGTATCCTCAACAGACTTGTTTTCAATAATTAGATCTGCTTCTTCCACTGGTTTCAGTTCATCTGTCTGTCTGCTGAAAGATAGACGTTCACAAATTTTCTGTTCACTGTCTCCACGATTTCTCATTCTCTTTTTCATCTCTTCAGTTGAAACATATATAAAGACTACGACAGTTTCTTTTGGAAAAGTCTCTTTCATGGCACGCGCTCCATTTTTATCCAGAGAAACGTGGACGACTCGCTTATTTTTCAGCGCTTCAGTCACTTCCTTCTTTGTCAGACCGTAAAGTGTCTGATTATAGACAGTCTGTTCAATAAAATCATCCGAGTCCAGCTCCTCAACTTTTCTGAAATAGTAATCAACTCCATCTATCTCTCCTTCGCGAGGCTGACGGGTTGTCGTCGTCACCAGTTTCGGTATCCCTTTCTTTGTCAAAAGTTCTCCCACTGTCGTTTTTCCGCTCCCACTTGGTCCAACCAGGACGATGATCCGATTATCGTTCGTCATTATATGCTCAGTCTCCTCTTTATGAAAAGAGAATAGACCGAATCGGTCTGCTTACTCTCTTCACTGGTTATATCTATAGTTATCCGCCTAGCGTGACATCAGTCTCCTGATACCATTCCAGTGCTTCATGCAGATGCTCAACTTTATAGTTCGGCCAGTATTCATCAATGACATAGATATCAGAGTAAATAGACTGGATCGGCAGAAAACCGCTCAAGCGTCTTCGTCCGCCCCATCTCAGGACCATGTCCATACGGGAAATATCTTTAGATGCTATATGGTCGATGACATTATTATCACTAGAAGCTTCTCCATTTTTCAGTCCATAATTTAGATCCCAGTTCCAACCGTAATTGACGAGGAAATTAACTTTCATTCTGCCTTCGCCGAATTTTGTCCGCTTCATTGCATAAGGAAGCAGTTCTTTAGGAAATACTTTGGAATCCGTATTTCCTATGACGAGTAAATCTGCGTCACGTTTTTTCAGTTCATTCACTGAATCGACACATGCTTTCTGAAACGCTTTTGTCTGAAGCGAAGGTCGCTTGACATTATCCATAGTAAAGCCATAATAGGTCATTTCTTCTACACCGAGCTCAAGGCAGGCTTCGTATAATTTGAGCCCAGGTCCGATCCCATGATCATACCCATCATGTTTTTTTAACCCTTTATGGACGGCCCATCTCCTGTTGCCGTCTGGAATCACGCCAATGTGTTTTGGTAAACGTTTATAGTTTTTCATTAATCTAAAAGTCTCCCTCTAATTGTTTTGCAAACATTCCAGAATCAATGGATAAAATGCTTACTACTATCATACCGTTTTTTAGATGGATTCATCAACTAAGAGAACAGTTTTCATTGAAAACTGTTCTGTATAAACACATTATCAAGAATTCTTCTTCAGTAATCGAAAAGTTTCTTTCTTACACTATAAAAATGACCCTTTAAGCTTTGATTTGTTCATGTTTTATCAATTTAATTAAGCTTTGTTATAATTATAATTTAAATAAATAGCATATATTGTGATTAACTGAGCAATATAGTTCATATATAATAACAGTAAGAATTTAACAAGAAAGGAAGAAAAAATATGAAAGCAGCTGTTGTAGCGAGCGACAAGACAGTTGAAGTTAAAGACAAGGATATCAGAGCGATTCGTTCAGGAGAAGCACTCGTTGATGTGGAATTTTGTGGTGTGTGCCACACCGATCTTCACGTTAAAAATGCAGACTTTGGTGACAAGACAGGCGTTACCCTCGGCCATGAAGGAATTGGTGTTGTCAGAGAAGTAGCAGATGATGTCACTAGTTTAAAAGTCGGTGACCGCGTCAGTATTGCCTGGTTCTTCGAAGGCTGCGGCCACTGTGAATACTGTGTAAACGGACGTGAAACGTTATGTCGTGAAGTAAAGAATGCCGGTTATTCTGTGGATGGCGCGATGGCCGAACAGTGTATTGTGACCGCTGACTATGCAGTAAAAGTTCCAGATGGCCTGGATCCTGCTGCTGCAAGTAGTGTGACCTGTGCAGGTGTGACAACTTATAAGGCTATAAAAGAGTCTAAAATCAAACCGGGCCAGTGGATTGCGATTTACGGCCTGGGTGGTCTGGGCAACCTTGCTCTGCAGTATGCCAAAAATGTCTTCAATGCTAAAGTCGTAGCGATCGATGTCAACGACACACAGCTTGATTTTGCTAGAGAAGTGGGTGCAGATCTGATCCTCAACCCGACAAAAGAAAATGCTGAACAAGTTATGCAGGAAAAAATTGGTGGAGCCCATGCAGCTATAGTAACAGCTGTAGCAAAATCCGCCTTCAACTCTGCCATTGACTGTGTTCGTGCAGGTGGTGTTGTCGTCGCAGTCGGACTCCCACAGGAAGCCATGGACTTGAGCATCCCTCGTCTCGTACTGGATGGAATAGAAGTCGTCGGCTCTTTAGTCGGTACCCGTGAAGACCTGCGTGAAGCATTTGACTTTGCAGCTGAAGGACTGGTCGTCCCCAAAGTTGAAAAACGCCCGATCGAAGACATTAATGATATCTTCGATGAAATGATAGAAGGTAAATTCAAAGGCCGGATGGTCATTGATATGAATATGTAACTATAAACTTATGCAAAAGGGCTGTTCTGACAACACATTCAGAACAGCCTTACTTTTTTCACAGCATTATCGCTGTCCATGGGTATTAAGAACCTATCAGATTATCAGTTGCCTGTTATGTGTAAAAAAGACCCTCACAGCTGAGGGTCTTTACTTTATTCATTTAATTGATGGAATACGCTTTGCTTTCTTCAAGAAAAGCAGCTCGGTCTTTTTCAGGGACCATTGACCCGCCTGTTGCCCAGGCAATATGAGTAGCCTGATCCATTTTATCAGACAGACCTGATGATTCGATGTAGCCCTTGCCATTATCAGTCGTCATCAGACGATAAGGCCCGACCAGTCCAGCGACTGCAGCCGGCTCGAGGAAAATCGATTCAGTGTCATACAGACTGGAAAGCAGCCCTTTGAACACACCTTCCTGCACAGAGTATCCGCCGCTGAAGAACGTTCTCATCAGTTTAGCAACTAAGCCTGATGTACGTGGAACAGCCAGACCATCGGCGATAGTCAGTCCACCTAGATGGAAGTCAAAGACGGATACATCATCATACTTTTCAGTCATCAACCCGACAAGCATGCTCGGCATTTTGGTCGGTTCTGCGAAGAAGCAATGCACATGTTCTCCGAAAGCCTGCTTAAGACCAAACGTGATCCCACCTGGAGACCCACCAATTCCACAAGGCAGATAGACGAACAACGGGTGGTCAGCATCAACAGTGATTCCCTCACGCTCAAGCTGTTTCTTCATTCGGTAGCCGCCTACTGTGTAACCTAAGAAAAGCTCCACTGAATGCTCGTCATCTACAAAATAGCTGTTAGGATTCGCATCAGATTCAGCGCGACCATTTTCTACAGCTTTGGAGAAATCTGTGTCGTGCTCGATAACTTCGACACCTTTGTCTCTTAAATAATCTTTCTTCCACTGCTTGGCTTCTACGGACATATGGACCGTTACGTTAAATCCAAGTTTACGCGCCATCGTCCCTACGCTGATCCCCAGATTTCCTGTTGTTCCTACAGCAATATGGTAGGCGGAGAAAAATTCATTAAATGCTTCACTTGCAAATACAGCATAGTCTTCTTCGGTACTTTCGAGCATTCCTTTTTCAAGCGCAAGATTTTCTGCATGCTTCAGCACTTCATAAATCGCACCACGTGCCTTGATCGTTCCTGATATAGGCAGCAGATCATCACGTTTAAGTAACAATTTGCCGCCTAGAGTCGTTTCAAGTGTGTCATTCAAGTAGTTCTTCATGTCTGAAATTTCTGACACCGGTGATTCTATTATCCCATCAGTGGCTTCAGTTTCCGGGAAAGCTACACGGATGAAAGCTGCAAATCTCTGCAGACGTGCCTCCGCATCCTCAATATCGGCCACCGAGTACTTAGTCTGTTTCGTTGCTTCTTCAACAGGGAGATACATTGAATTGTTCCAAAAGATTTCTTCACTGCTTCTGATGTCAGTCAGTAAAGGGTTTGATGCAATAAGTTGTTCTATATCTGTCATAATTGTTCCTGCTTCCTTTCATAAAAAAACTTCTCTGATTCATTCAAGCTCGTTTATTATAGCATATTCAACCTGATGAAAAAACCTTAAGGACGGCCTTCGCATCATAAGATAAGAAGGCTTTTACTATTCTGTAAATAAATCGTCACGCTTAAGGGCTTATTATGCGGTAGCCCGTTTTCAGGATTTGTTCGCCAAGTAGTCAGTGATCAGTTCCAGAAAGTCCTCACCGTATTTTTCCAGCTTCGCCTCTCCCACTCCATGAACGGAAAGGAAATCTGCTGGTGTCTGTGGGAATACGGCCGCCATACTCATCAATGCCTTATCTGTAAACACAACAAACGGGGGTTTCCCGATTTCCGCAGCAATGTCTTTGCGTAACGCTCTAAGTTGCTCGAATAGCGTTTCATCGTATTCTTCTACAGCAGCTTGCTTGGTATTGGTTCGCTCAGCCTTCTGGTGTCTTGTCATTAACAGCTGGCTGCGGGCATGTAGCAGATCCACAGACTTCTCCGTGAATTTCAGGATCGGATACTGGTCCCCTCCCACGTGAAGAAACTGCTCGCTCACCATAAGCGCAATGATGTCCTTGATTTCCTGATCAGCTGATTCTTTCATGATGCCGTAAGTCGAAAGGTCATCGAACCCCTGCGCTCTGATTCTCGCATTATCTTTCCCTCTCAAAACATCCGTCACGAGTCCCATCCCGTACTGCTGATTCATTCTGTAGATGCAAGACAAAATTTTCTGGCAGGCTTTGGTCACATCGACAAGTTCCGTTTCTCCATTACAGTTCGAGCAGTTGTCACATGTCTCAAACTGCGGTGTTTCATCAAAGTAGTCCAGAATGATCTTGCGGAGACACTGGCCCGTTTTGCAATAAGAAATGATCGTATTCAGATTCTTCTTTGCATACGGGTGATTCCCCTGTTCAATCAGTAGATTATTCGTAATGATGTCCTGACTCGAATAGAACAGGACCGCTTCAGCAGGTGCTCCATCTCGTCCGGCACGACCGGCTTCCTGATAGTAACTTTCCATATCAAGCGGCATATTGTAATGGATAACGCGACGCACATTACTTTTGTCGATGCCCATTCCAAAGGCATTTGTCGCAACTATGATCGGGGTCTTATCATACAAAAAGTCTTCCTGATACCGGGTTCGCTCTTCTGGAGTCAGTCCGGCATGATAATACCCGACACCGTACCCCTTTTTCTTTAGAAACGCATGGACCCGTTCTACATTCTTTCTGGTGTTGCAGTAAATTACACTGGATTCTTTATCTTTAAGCAGATCAAGCAGCTTCTGCTGTTTTTTCTTGGGGTGCACAATGGAAAATGTCAGGTTTGGTCGGTCAAAACTGGCTGTAAAGGCGTAAGGATCGTCCAGTTCCAGTTTTTCCGCAATATCTTCTCTGACTTTCTGAGTTGCCGTGGCAGTAAAGGCAGCAAAAGGCGGATACGTCGAACAGTATGCCCGGACTTTTGGAATCGCCTGATAACTTGGACGGAAATCATGTCCCCACTGTGAAATACAGTGAGCTTCATCTACAGCAATCAGATTGATGTTCATCTGACTCAGACGGCTCAGAAAATAATCGTTTTCCAGTCGTTCAGGAGACACATAAAGCAGATCGACCTCGCTTCTGATTGCCTGTCTGATAATCTCGTTCTGCTGATCAAGAGAGAGCTGGCTGGTCAAAAATCCTGCCCGGATGCCCATTGAAAGCAGCCCATCCACCTGGTCTTTCATCAGAGAAATAAGTGGAGAGATAACGAGCGTCAAGCCGTCCATTTCGACAGCAGGAATCTGGTAGCATAGTGATTTCCCTCCACCAGTCGGCATGATTCCCATGACATCCCGACCGCTCATGATCGCTTCAATGATTCCCTGCTGACCGGGGCGGAAAGAGGTATAGCCATAGTATTGCTTGAGTGTTTGATTAATTGTGTTCACTGTATCGCTCCTAACCATTCAGTTGTGTCACTGTGCATAAACAGACTGATCTATTCTAACATAATAACAGCAGGCCTCAAAGGTCTCATCAAGTGTTCTACGTATATATTATCTTTTCATGCTAAGACTCATTATTTTAATCTCCTCTCATCAACTTCTATTCGCAAAATTCAAGAAAACTCGTTATACTTAGCGTATTGAACACATTCAGGAGGAGTAGAAATGCAGAAGTATCCCGTAGCTGATATCCTTGATGTCTGCGTCGAAGCCGGGCGAGTTATGCTCGAAAATGGGGCTGAAACGTACAGAGTTGAAGATACCCTTTACCGTATAGCGAAAAGTTACAACCTTGTCTACATTAATGTTTTCGTTGTGCCCACAGCACTTATACTGACCGTACAAGGTGAAGATGGCCAGGACCATACTGAACTTCTGAGAATGACTGATCGACAGACAAATCTTGAAAAGGTCTCGATGGTAAATGATCTGTCCAGACAGCTGGCTCAGCGTGCACTGGCTCCAGACAAAGTTAAACTTAAATTGACCAATATAAAAAATACGCCACGAAATTTTTCAACCTTGCAGCGCAACCTGGCTATTGCATTTGCCTGTGGCAGCTTTCCACTTCTGTTCGGCGGAACCTATGACGATATGCTTCCCGCCTTTATCGCAGGCGGACTGGGACATATCCTGTTCGAAGTGATCAACGACTGGACGAATGTCAGCTTCTTTGCTGAAATGGTGGCATCATTTTTCATTGGGCTGCTGGCTCTGCTCTTTACGACCTCAGGTTTTGGAGATGATGTCAATATCATTATCATCGGCAGTGTCATGTCTCTTGTTCCCGGTATGGCTATCACAAACAGCTTCAGAGATCTGATGGCCGGTCATCTCCTCGCTGGAGTGGCTGTACTTG
This sequence comes from Alkalibacterium sp. s-m-28, assembly GCF_054658175.1. NCBI lineage: Bacteria > Bacillati > Bacillota > Bacilli > Lactobacillales > Carnobacteriaceae > Alkalibacterium > Alkalibacterium sp. s-m-28. The sequence continues at coordinate 2,785 of NZ_BAAGIQ010000059.1, read as the reverse complement.
CCAAAGCCTTTTTGACCGCCGGAGCTATAGGCATAGGGATCGCAATGGTCTTGACATTTTTATAACAGATAAGGAGTTTTCAGATGAATTTGAATCATTTAACCTACTTTATAGCTGCACTTGTCGCCACATTTGGTTTTGGTGTGCTCTACAATGTTCCAACACGAACCTTATTTGCTTCCAGTTTTGCAGGAGCGATCGGCTGGATCGTCTATTATATCCTGTCTTTCCAGCTAGAACTCGACTTATTTGTAGGTGTCGGCGTAGCAGCTTTTTTAGTGGCCTATTTCAGCCAATGGTATGCTAGACATTTTAAAATGCCAGTAATCGTCTTTGCTATCCCCGGAATTATCCCTCTTGTTCCAGGAGGTTCTGCCTACAATATGATGCGAGCATTTATCGAGGGCAGCTCAGAAATGGCGCTCATGTACGCCACGGAAACCTTTCTGATTTCAGGTGCGATTGCTTTAGGCCTTTCGGTAAACAGTGGACTGTTCCAGGTCTTTTCTAGTCAGGCATTTGAAAAACGCGACAAACGGTACCTCCCTTAACACCCACCTATACTCCAGTAAGCACATATCACTTTTAAAATACACTTAAAAACCGGGAACTTCTCAAGTAACAAGTGAGAGGCTCCCGGTTTTTTAGTTTAATGTCTTTTTTTATTCGTCTAATGTCAGTGATTAGAACCCGCTGACGTAGTTCAGTGGATTGACAGGTTGGCCATTTTTATGAATTTCAAAGTGAAGGTGGACACCTGTTGAATCTCCAGTCGTCCCCATCGTACCGATTCTCTGTCCTTGAGACACTGACTGACCTCTTGATACCAGCATGTTCGGCTGCAAGTGAGCGTACCGGCTTGCGTATCCGCCACCGTGGTCGATGTCAATATAGTAGCCTAGTGCTCTGTTGAATCCCGCTGTTCTGACTGTTCCAGAACGTGTCGCAGTGATTGCTCCACTACCGGCAATGTCGATTCCACTGTGGAATCTGCGTGTTCTGAAAATCGGGTGGATTCTGAACCCAAATGGTGAAGTCAGACGTCCGCTTGCCGGTCTGCTCCAGCTTACGCTTGATGGCGTACTGCTTGAGCTTGGACTTGGACTAGAACTCGATCCACCACTTTGAGATGAAGTGGCTGCGGCTGCTTCCTGTTCTCTTCTTTGGGCTGCAGCTCTTGCTTCTGCTTCAGCCTGACGACGCGCTTCATCTTCACGTTGTTGAGCCGCTGCTCGCTGACGCGCTTCATCTTCACGTTGTTGAGCCGCTGCTCGCTGACGCGCTTCTTCTTCACGTTGCTGAGCCGCTGCTTGTTGACGGGCTTCTTCTTCACGCTGTTGAGGGGCTGCATGCTCGCTAGACTCGGCTTCACGGCGTTCTGCCGCTGCCTGTTCACGAGATTCGGCTTCACCACGCTCTGCCGCTGCCTGCTGACTCGCTTCTTCTTCGGCACGTGCTTGTTCTTCATGCTCTGCTTCCAGTCTAGCTGCTTCAGCGATTGCCTGACGTTCAGCTTCTTCTTCTGCTCTGCGACGCTCTTCTTCTTCACGTCTGCGTTGCTCTTCAAGACGACGTTCTTCTTCAGACTGAATTTCAGAAGACAAGGTCATCGCCTGTTGCGCCAGAACGTACTGTTCACTGATAAATGATTCTTTCTCTTTTTCATTCATTTCATACAATTCAGCGACGTGCATAATTTCATCATCGAGCGCCACCTGCTGAGAACTCAACTGTTCACGAGTTGCTTCCATTTCGTTAAGTGTATTCTGTACTTCTACTCGCTCAGCTTGTACCTGCTCTTCAGATTCTTTTACAAGCTGCTGGTCACGAATCTGGTCTTCAATAATAGAACGGTTAGCAGATACTAACTGGCTGACAATACCCATACGACTGATCAGATCTGACCAATTTTCTGCTGACAGAATGATATGTATGATTCTCGTCGGGTTCCACTGGGTTTGTGTGGAACGAGCTTGCTGCATTAGTTTTTCGTTACGCTGTTCAATCAGTACATTTAAGTGATCAATCTGTTCATTTAAACGATCAATTTCTTTATTTGCAGCATCCAGACGATCATTCTGGTCAATCAGATCTTCTGTCAATTCTGAAATGCTGATTTGAAGTGCCTGAATACTCGCTTCAAGTTCTTCTCTTTCGCGAGCCAGCTCTTCCATTTCCTGTTCAGTGTTTTCAATGTTACCGTCTAATTCACCTGAACGATTTTCAACTTCTTCTTTTTCTTGTTTTAATTCATCAAGCAAGTTTTCAGCCTGGACCGGTGAGCCGACAATAGGGAACGAACCAGCGAGCATGACAGAGGCTAATAAGCCAAGTGTAAACTTCTTCTTCAAAATAGTTCCTCCTAAATTCAAAATAGTCTCGTTTAATATGATAAAATTATCATAATCAACAAGTTCATGTTTAATCGCTTTTGTTTTTTAAGCTAAACTTATAATAGCATCAAACTGAATTATGTTAAACTACATGATGATTACAGTTATATTACACTTGTATTTAGTCAAAATTCTGACAAATTATACACTCAAGTTTTGCAGTTGAATATCCAGGTTTAACCCTTGCGGTTATTGAAACTTCTTATAAATAATTATCAAAAAACACACAAAAAGACACCTCTCTTTGGTAAAATGTAGTCACCATAACAACATTCAAAGGAGAGATGTCTTATGACTAATATTTTACCAGAAAAATCAGAAAATCACGAGGTTGAATCGACCGTTTCCCACTTTTTTAAAGAATTCAAAATTGGAACACTCTTGAACCGAGC
>NZ_BAAGIQ010000058.1:0-14537 GCF_054658175.1 Alkalibacterium sp. s-m-28 | reverse complement strand
AATTTCTGGAAAAAGTCATCCCTTGCGCCAGCACTTGACTTTTTTGGAAATTTTAACGAAAACCATTTGTGACGAAAGTAACAATCTATGGAAATCATTTATTCTAAGTTTTATGCAACACTAGTGATTGCTGACACCATTCGAGGCTTATATAAACCACATGAGTATGGAGAAGTTATTTTACCTTTTACGGTAATTAAAAGATTCCATGATACGTTACTTCCGACTAGAGATAATGGTTTAGAAAGATGATCTACGAAAATAATGTAGATAAAATAATTAAAAACAATGAATATACTACAATAATAAAACAACAATGTGGAAAAAATCGGTTGGCAGTTGTTTCAAAAATAACTAAAAATAGATAGTTACTACATACGAGGAGAAATTAATAATGATTACATCAGAAGAAATTAAAAGTCGTTTATGGGATGGCGCAAATGAACTAAGAGGTTCAATGGATGCGAGTCGTTATAAAGACTATATGCTTGGTTTAATGTTTTACAAATTTTTAAGTGATAAAACCCTTAATACGTTTAAAGAAAGTTCACAGTTAGGCAACGATATAAGCGAAAGAGAATTGGTTAAGGCTTACAAGGAAGCTCATGATGCTTATGGTGATGCATTAAATAATACGATTCAAAGTTTGCTTGGTTATTATGTGTTGCCAGAATACTTATATCAAACTTGGTTAATGGATATTAATAATGGAGAATTTGAAGTACAAAAGGTGACAGATAGTCTACATAATTTTGAGCGGACTATTGTTATAGAAGAAGGCGCAGATGATTTTAAGGGCTTATTCTCTAGCTCAACAATCGATTTGACCGATACAGCTTTAGGAAGTAATTTAAATGAACGTAGTCGAAATATTCAGAGTTTAATTCTACTATTTGCCGACTTAAACATGGTTGCTTTACAAAAAGGTGATATCTTAGGTGATGCTTATGAATATCTAATTGGGCAGTTTGCGATGGAATCTGGTGCGAAAGCTGGAGAATTCTACACGCCAAAGCAAGTAAGTGAGGTAATGGCTCGAATCGTTGCTAAATCTTCAGATGTTCGCTCGATATATGACCCAACAGTTGGTTCTGGATCATTACTTTTAACAGTTGCAAAACATTTAGATACACATGAACAAAAAAATCTTACTTACTATGGTCAAGAAAAGAACACAGCAACTTATAACTTAACACGAATGAACTTACTGCTTCATGGCGTTCGCCCTGAAAAGATGACGATTAAAAATGGCGATACCTTGGCTGAAGATTGGCCAGAAGATCCAGAACGACCAAATGAGGGCGTTCAATTCGATGCAGTAGTCATGAACCCACCATACTCTGTAAAAGGGTGGAATCGTTTTGACTTAACAGTGAGTGATCCGCGTTTTGAAGTGGCTGGAGTACTACCACCACCAAGTCGAGGAGATTTTGCTTTCTTACTTCATGGACTTTTCCACTTAGGGCAAGAAGGAACGATGGCGATTGTTTTACCACATGGTGTGTTATTCCGTGGTGGTGCAGAAGGAGAAATACGTCAACGCCTATTAGAGAAAAATTATATTGATACGGTAATTGGTTTGCCATCTAACATGTTTACTAACACTGGCATTCCGGTTGCAGTAATGATTTTAAAGAAAAATCGAACAATTAATGAACCGGTTCTCATGATTGATGCATCTAAAGAGTTTACTAAAGTTGGCAAGCAGAATGTCTTAGAAGAAAAAGATATCGCAAAGATTGTAGATACGTACACTTCAAGGGAAACCATAGATGGATACAGTTATAATGTTTCACGAGAAGAAATCATTGAAAATGAATACAATCTAAATATCCCACGCTATGTAGTGCAACCAGATGAAGAAATACCGCATGATGTGGATGCACATTTATACGGTGGAATTCCAAAAGAAAACATAGAAAACCTTCATGTACTAAACGAAATTGCACCGACTATTTTAAGAAATGCTTTAGAAGAGATTCGACCAAATTACTATGAGTTAAATCAAGAAATAGCTGAACTAACTGAAAGTGTTATAAATAGTGAAGAAATGAAAGAAAAAGCAATGGAAATGACTGAGCGAATTAATGCTTATATCAACCATTACTGGCCAATCCTAAAACAAGTAGATGATCCTGCAGAGGTTCGTCCATTAATGGAAGAAATGTTAGTAGAAATTAAAGAGATTCTTACTAACTTTAAGCATTTAAATGTTTATGATGGTTATCAGTTAGTCGCTGAACTATGGGAAAATTATCTAACAGAAGATGTAGAAAAAATATCAGCAGGTGACTTCTATGAACTAGGTCGCTCAAGAGAGCCAAATATCGTAACTAAAGGAACGGGTAAAAATAAGCGTGAAGAACAAGACGGTTGGATTGGAACGCTAGTACCAATTGATTTAATTCGCAAAGAACTCTATGCAGAAGAGGCAAAACTAATTGAAGAAATTGAAGCAGAGATTAGTGAAGTAGAGTCAGCACTTGATGAACTGGTCGAAGAAGCACAAGTGGAAGATTCCAATGAGAATGAAATTCTTGGTGAATCGTTAAACGCAAGCAAGAATTCATTCACTGTTGGAAACATTCGCAAAGAAATTAAGAACTATGAAGAAGATACTGAGGAATATGAATTAATTCAAAAAGTATTAAATCTCTTATCTAAACGCACAGAAATTACTCGAACCAGACGAGAGAAAACAAAGACACTTGATGAGAGAGTGCAAAATCATATTCTAGAATTAACAAATGAAGAGATTGATCAATTAGTCTATAAAAAATGGTTTGGTGATTTAATAAGAGATATGATTTTATTGATAGAAGAGCCATTGAAAAAAGAATTAGAAACCTTAAAAGAACTAGACACCCGATATAAAGATACTTTAGATGACCTAGACGCAGAATACAAAGAACTAGAAGCAAGCTTCAAAGAAATGGCCAGTCAATTGGTGGTGACAAAAAATGAGTAAAGAGAAATTAATACCAAAGTTGAGGTTCGATGAATTTGTTAATGAAGAAAATTGGATTAAGTATGAACTTGGAAACAATGCGATAATTAAAGGTCGTTTAGGATGGAAAAACTTAAAACAAGAAGAGTATGTGGATAGAGGTCCAGCAATGATTGCTGGAAGACATATAAATAATGGAATTATTAATTGGAATAAAGTAGACCATATACCATTGTGGCGTTATAAAGAATCACCAGATATCATGCTTAAAGAAAATGATATAATTTTTTCAAAAGACGGGTCACTTGGAAATCCAGCAATAATAAAACAATTGCCATCATTAGCGACTATTAATGCAACTATGATGTTGGTTAGAGTATCTGATAAAATTAATTCAGAATTTTTTTATCAAATATTGAACGGTAGTCAATTTAATGAATTGATTAATATTAAAGTTTCTGGATCTAGTATTCCTCATTTATTCCAAGCAGACATGGAGAAATTCAGCTTCTACTCTCCTGAAATTTTAGAACAAGAAAAAATAGGCAAGTTCTTTAAAAAGCTTGATCAAATGATTCAATTGCAACAATCGAAAGTAAATAAAGTAAAAGATATTAAATCTGCTTATCTTTCGGAGATGTTTCCAAAAGAAGGAGAAAAATATCCGAAGAAACGATTTGAAGGGTTTAAAGAATCATGGAAAGAATATAGTTTAGGCGAGGTAGGTAATTTATATCAGCCTCAAACGATAAGTAGAACATCTCTGCAATCAAGTGGAATACCTGTATTTGGTGCAAATGGATATATTGGATATTACTCAAATGCAAACCATGAGGAAGATCAAATTACTATATCAGCACGAGGTGAAAATGCAGGAAATCCTAGCTATGTAGTTGGCCCGGTTTGGATTACTGGTAATTCAATGGTTGTAAATGTAGATGAGAATACAAATATTAATAAAAAATTTTTGTATTCCTATCTCTCATCTCAACGACTAGAGAAATATATCACAGGGGGAGCCCAACCACAACTAACTCGTGATGTATTAAATAAAGTACCTATTCAAATACCTTCATTCTTGGAACAAGAAAAAATTGGTCAGTTCTTTAAGAATTTAGATAATCAAATTTCAATAGAAGAAGAAAAACTTTCAAAGTTAGAGAAACTAAAACAAGCTTATCTAAACGATATGTTTGTTTAGAAAGGGGGAAGCTATATGCAACAAAAAACATCATCAGAACAAGCATTTCAAGATCGATTTGTTCGTGAATTAGAAAAATATAAATGGAAAGCACCTGACCATTTAGATGGAAATAAACAACGCGTAACGGTCAATCACTTAATTGAAAATTGGCGTCATGAACTGAATCGGATGAATGCCGATCAATTAGAAGGAGTTCCTTTAAGTGATGCAGAGTTCGAACAAGTTATGGCAAAGGTAAAACAAATTGATAATAGTTATGAAGCAGCCAAACTTTTAGCGATGGAAGGATCAACTGGAAAAATTGATGGAATTTACCGAGATGATTATCCGGGTATTACTCGCCAACAAATTACGTTAACGATTTTCAAAAAATCTCAAGTCCGTGGGGGCGATTCAAGCTATCAAATCGCTCGCGAAGTGGAGAGTGAGAATGGGAATCGCTTTGATGTTGTCTTGTTAATTAATGGCTTGCCGTTAATTAACATTGAACAAAAGCGAACTGATAAATCTTTAGACGAAGCTTTCGAGCAGTTTAAACGCTATTACCGTGATGGAGAATTTGTCAATAATTTCATGGCATTCTCACAAATGATGGTCATAATGTCTGAGGTAGCGACTCGTTACTTTGCGACTCCGAAATCTATTAATGACTTTAATAAAAGTTTTGTCTTTCAGTGGGCTGATGCTGATAATAATCCAATCAATGATTGGCAGAAAGTGATTGAACATTTTTTAATGATTCCAATGGCTCATCAGTTAGTTGGAGACTATTTAATTATTGATGAAGCCCAAGATGAAGAAAACCGAAGACACATGATTATGCGTCCATATCAGGTTTATGCTTTACAAGCAGTTGAACGAGCTGCTTTAGGCTGGAGTGAAGATGGTATTCGACATGGAGGATATGTATGGCATACAACCGGTTCAGGAAAAACTATCACCAGTTTTAAAACAGCTTTATTCCTTTCTACTCGAGGTGGTTTTGATAAAGTGGTGTTTCTTGTGGACCGTCGTTCACTAGATGCAGCTACAAGCGCAAACTTTAAAGCGTATGCTGCTTATGAAGCTGTAACGGTTGATGACACCACGCATACATATCATCTAAGAAAGAAAATGCTTTCTAAACAGCGTGGAATTATTGTGACGACGACTTTTAAACTGGATTCTTTAGTGAAAGATTTAAAAGATAATGAGAATTATAGTCTAGCCGATAAAAAGATTGTATTTATTATTGATGAGGCACATCGAACCACTATGGGCAAAATGATGGTCAATATTAAGAGCTACTTTAAGAAAAATGGGCTTTTTTATGGGTTCACTGGAACACCATTGTTTGATGAGAATAAATCAACTGGAATGATTAATGTTCAAAGTGAAGTCATTGACACTACTGAAAAACTTTTCGGTCCAGAATTGCATAGTTATACGATTGACCAAGCCATTCGTGATGGGAATGTTTTAGGGTTCCATGTGGATTATATTAATACAGGCGAGTTCGAAGATTATTCTAGTCTAAGAGAAGATTTAGCGGATAAAATTTTAAATAATAAACCCGAACTTGGAGAAAGAGCAATTGAGCGAGAGTTACTTAGCAAGTCAAATGCTGAAATTGAACAAATGGCTATCAAAGAACAATTATTAACTTACCATGATGAAACGCATATTCCTCGAGTAGTGGAAGAAATTCTTTCGAATTGGGAATCCCAATCGCAAGAAAAATTCTTTAACGCTATTTTGACTGTTGCTTATAAGGATCGAGTTATTGCTTACTATAATGAATTTAAGAAAGCTTTAGCTAAGATGGATTACGATTTAAATGTCGCGATGACTTTCAGCTTTGGAAATGAAAATGATCCAGACGGCATCTCACCAGATGTAATTAAACAAATGTTTAAAGATTACGGAGAATTCACAGGTATTGAGTTTCGCGTAGAAGATGGCGACAGTTATTTCAAAGATTTAGTGGTCCGATCGACTCGTGGAGGTAGTGGTCGCAATCCGCGAAATATTGATTTAATTATTGTAGCAGATCAATTACTGACAGGCTATGATTCAAGGTATGTGAATACTTTATATGTAGATCGATCACTAGAGCTTCAAGGTTTAATTCAAGCTTATTCAAGAACCAATCGAGTACAAGGTCCTATGAAAGAGTTTGGAACGATAATTAATTACAAATATCCAGCTATGACAGAAGAGCAAGTGAATCGTGCACTTACACTGTATGGGTCTGGTGGAACAAGTAGTCTTGCAATTGTTGAACATTATGAGGTTGCTGTTCATAAATTTAAAGAGGCAGTTGAATGGATGGAAGAAGTACTTCCTGATCCAACAAATTGGGCAGATTTAGAAACAAATAATGAACAATTGGATAATTTCATAGAATCATTCACGCATGCAAATCAACAGTTAAATACTGTTCAGCAGTATTATGAGTATGAATGGAATGATGCAGAATTTGGGATAGATGAGCATCAGTGGATGAAATATATTGGTGCTTATAAAAACTTAAAGCCCGAAGAAGATGACACTGAAATCTTACCAGTTCAGCCCTTAGTTGGTCGAGTTAAATTGTCAGGTACTCAAGTCATTGATGCGGATCATATTCTAGGATTGATTGGGGATCGTGTAGGCAGTAAAGACGGTATTCAAACAGTTGATACAGAGACTTTACGTATTATACATCAACAAATCCAAGAGTTAAGTGACATGGGTGAAGATGATCAAGCGAAACTCTTAAAAGAGTTTGTGGATACTGAATTAGTAACCGGAAATTTATCTAGTAATTCGCGTTTTGATGACTTATTTGAAGAATGGAAAGAAAATAAAGTCCAAAGAGAAATTGATGAAATTGCGAAAGATTGGGGACTTGATGCGAACTTATTATCTGAATCTGTTAAAGAATATTCTTTAAATAAAAAAGAAGTTATTCCTTATATTGAAGACCTACAACGAAGTGTTAATTATAAAGAAGCTAGAAAACCAGCAGATAGTCCATTGATACACACTATGCAGCTTGTACAGACATTGCCAGAGTATATGGTAGAGATAAAAAAGAAGTATGAATAGACAAATAAATTATTAGGTAAAAGCTAATCGATTAACTAAACCCCATATCCACTAATGAAGGATATGGGGTTTTCTTGAAATAAACAGCATTTTAAATTTAATATGAGAGTAGGTGAAGTTATGACTATTGGAAAATTAATTGAAGTAGATATTAGAGACCTTTGGGAACATGAGCAGTATGACTTTTCTAACTGGCTTTCAAAATCTGAAAATATAGAAGAACTTAATAATATTGTTGGGTTAACTCTTACAGATATTGAAAAAGAAGCTTATGTCGGTGCATATCGTTGTGATTTAGTAGCAATTGATGAGCCGACAGATACAAAAGTTATTATTGAGAATCAACTAGAGGACTCAAATCATGATCACTTAGGTAAGATAATTACCTATGCTTCTGGTTTAGATGCGGAAGTTATTATTTGGATAGTCAAAGAATGCTAGAGAAGAACATAGAAGTGCAATTGAATGGTTAAATAATAATATGGTAAAGGAGATAAATTTTTTCTTAATTGAACTTCATGCATATAAAATAGGTGATTCTTTACCAGCACCAAAGTTTGAAATTATAGAAAAACCGGCGTATTGTAAAATGAAACGCAACAATTAAAAAAGACATGAAGATTCGGTATACTTAAGTCACCACAACAAAGTATAGGAGCGAATCTTCATGTCACACACTCATTTTAACACAAAGAATACCAAAGGACATTTGAAATTTAAAGAGCGTGAGTTAATTGAAAAATGGCTAAACGAAGACAAAAAACAAGCTGAAATTGCTCGACTACTTGGACGTGACCGATCCACCATATATCGAGAAATCAAACGCGGAAAAGTCCCGCAAATTATTAACGGTAAAAAAGTGGTGCTTTACCGTGCTGACTATTCGGAGACAAAGTATCTACAAAACAGGCAACGCAGTCAATCCAAAGGATTGAAAGCTTTCTCTGGTCGGTTTTGGTATAAACTAAAAAAAGCGCACCATAAAGGCTGGTTTAAAGGTAAGGACCGTATTCACAACATTAAAACCTTTGTTAAGAAATATGCACGACACAACCCGAAAGAAAAAGTTCCTTGCTTTAAAACGGTTTACCGCTATATTAGGGAAAATGCATTGCCTATCAAACCACATGATTTGCCGGTGATGTATCGCTTAACTCCTCGTAAAAACAAGAAGAGTAAGCCTAAAGGTCAAAATAAAAAAGTGCTTGGACAAAGTATTTCTGATCGTCCCCCACAGGTTTTAGACCGTATTGAATTTGGTCATTGGGAAGCGGATTTAGTCAAAGGCAAAAAAAATAAAGAAGAACCCGCAATCATCACATTACTAGAAAGAAAAACGCGTTATGCACTCACAATGAAAATTAGAGATTACTCTAGTGAAACTGTCCTAACCGCTTTTAAACGTATTTTAAGCGCCAATCCAGAGGCCTTTAAGACTATTACGTTTGATAATGGATCTGAGTTTTCAAAAGTATCTGAACTTGAAACTGACCGTTTGTCCATCTATTTCTGTCATGCTTATTCTTCCTGGGAAAGAGGGTCAAATGAGAACTTCAATAAATTACTTCGAGAGTTTATACCTAAGGGGCTTTCCCTCCATCAGTTTACTTCAGAATCCATCATCGAAGCAGCTGATAGAATTAATAAACGCATCAGAGAAGTCTTGGATTTGGAATCGGCAGTTGACTGTTATAACCAAGAAATAGCACAATTAAAAAGTGACTTAAGCTAGCCCGGATCGAAACCGATTAAGAAGCGAATTTTTTTCACCCCCATGGGGGTGACCCGTTCACTTCCTAATTAAATGGTCTATGTCTTGTTTTAATAAAAGTGTTGCGATTGATTTGACAATGGAAGTTATAGAAAAACCTAATGATTTTATAAAAAGTACTAAGTCAATAAAATCTGATATTGAGATGAATCGATCCCAGGCTGAACGATTAAATTTCTGGACACAATTTAATGATGTAGTTTCTAAGAAAGGTAGACCATTCAATACTAGAAAAGCTTCCCTCGATCATTGGTATGATGTTTCTATCGGTACAAGCGAAGCACATATTAGTATCACACTAGTTAATAAAGGTGGATATATTGGTGTAGAATTATATATCAGAGACAACAAAGAGTTATTTGATGAATTGTATAATGAAAAAGAAGAGATAGAAAGACAGTTGCCCTTCTCATTGGACTGGCAAAGATTAAATAATAGAAAAGCAAGTAGAATCATTACAAAAATTGATGGTCTAAATTTCGATAGTCAATCAAATTATTTTGAGTTAATGAATGAAGTAATTTCAAGAGTAATTGCAATGCGGAAAGTTTTCAAAGAATATTTAACTTTTTAAAAATATTACTACAGGTAATTATTGATTAGATTACATTAACTCTGAGTGATGTGGTACAGTTTTTAAAAAATGAAAGTGAGTGATGAAGGTGGAAAACACCGAAATTGAATATGATTATTTGGTTGATAATTTGTCAAAATATATTGAAATAGTAGAAAGCTTGCAAAAAGATGCTTATACCCAAACAAAGAGACCTATACTCTATAGAGGTGAAACTGATAATTATTACCAGCATAATAACAATCAACCCTATTTTAATGCATCAGCGTTTAGAGAAAGGTCAGTTGAAGGTTACGAGGGGTATGAGAAGGGAAAAAACTTACCTTTTCAAAATAATATAGAGTCTTTTAAGTATGAAGTATGGGCTGAACTTGATGACGATACAAGAAATAGCTTTTTAGCTTATTCACAACATCATGGTATAAAAACAAATTTGATAGATTTTTCTTTAAATCCTTTAATTGCTCTCTATTTTGCGGTGGAAAGTTACATAGATAACTTAAATAATAAGCGCATAAATACAGAGAAACCAGGATATGTTTATATACTTGATGTACCAGTACTTGACGTAACTCCTTTATTTGAACAAACTGGTGAAACGAATTTACTAGATATTATAACTACTAATGACAAAGACCTTCTTGATATGATAATTAACTTATTAGGGGATTTTTCCAAAGATAATAATGAATTCCTTGAACAACATTTTTACTTACTTTGTCAAGATTACTACAGGAATGCTCATGATGATGAAAATGAAGAGTTAGTAATTGAGAAGGGGAATGATGAGGATTTAGTAAGTCAAATAGTTGAAAAAATTGTACAGTCTGAGGAACACAGATATATCAGGGATTTTTATAATAGTTATCATACAGATGGGCCACTCTATCTTTATTACTTAATTGTTTTAAGAGGGTATATAGAACTAAAAAAAGAAAAATTTTTACCTATTGGACGAGAATTTTCGGGAGCTATTCCTATGGTTTATAAGCCTATTATGAATTTCAAAAGAGGCACTAACCAAAATGGAATATTTTTATATCAAAATTACACTGTATCTCCTGGAGGTTTTTTATTAGATACTCAGCTAATTAAGCCAACAAAAATAATAAAAGTAGAAAACAAAGGAGAAATTATTAGATCATTAGATAATATTAATATAAATAGTAAATTTATTTATGGGGATCATTCTAGCATTGCTCAATATATAGAAAATAAATATCAAGAAGTCAAAAGAGCACAAGAAAGTTTTAATGAAGAATACTATAGAGCGCTAGGAAAAGAGTTACAAATAAAAAAAGAATTTTGATTGTATTTTTTATAATAAAAGAAGATAATTATCTAGAAGGTGAACACCATGTCAAATTTTATTTTTTGGCTTAATAATAATCCTTTAACAAATACAATAATTAGTGGAATTATTGGTGGGGGAATTACTTATTTCTATACAGTGTCTAAAATGAAAAAGGAAAGAAAAATAGAATATGAGAAAAGCGTGGGCTCTAAAATTTCTGATTCTCTTTTTGCTGTAAGAGAAGTAATTAAAGAAGCTAATGTACAAGAAATATATGATGCCGATAATAAACTTGAAATAGAAGCTAGGACTACAGAGTTAGGCAAATTGGCCATCTATCCAGCAATACTCAATGATAAAGATTCACTTTTGGATTTTTGGGAAAAGATAAATAACGTTAGAATGGAACGTGAACTTTATTTAAGTTACACATCTTCTGCCTACTTGTTATATATGTCACATTACCTTACGAAATTAATTCAGTTTCTAGGCATTTTTAATAAGGTAAGCTATCCACTGGTCGGTACTATATTAATATTTGATATTCAAAGTTGGCAAAGATCTTTTGATAAACATTTAGTTAAAGAAATTAATAATAATCAGCTAAAACTAACAAGTAAAACTGGAAAAAAGTGGGAAAATGTAAAGGAAAAAATAACAGACAAATTTTGGGATAGCAGTTTATTGAAACAAATAATCAATGACATAGATACTAGCACAGAAGATATTAATGTTGAAATTCTAAATTACATAGAAGATTACATTATAAACAAATAAGGATACTCTATTTAAATAAGGTGTGTATATCCAAGGAGTGATTAACCTGAAAGAAAAGTCCCTTGAAAAAAGAATAAACAACAACCTGAATAATTCATACCTCTAAATGTGGATAACTATTTCTATTAAACTCACTGCTTTTTTAGACATTTTTAAGTATTAACTGTTTATCATGCCACTTTATATCCTTCTCGATTAGATCGAAAAGCGGTACATTGATCTTCTAACTTAGTATCTATGATTTGTTTGAATGAATCTAATTTACTCGGATATGTCCTCCTTGTTTTAGGTTTATTACCTTGTAACGCTTCTTCATACGCTGCTTTAACCGTACGATAGTCACATCCGTATTGTTCCGCTAACGCAGTATAATTGGGCTTTATGCCATCAATCATATGTTTTTTCACTCCTTCTCTAATATCTCTTCTCATTCCTATTCCTATTCCACTCCAATTCTATAGGGGATAAGAAGAGTATATAAAAAATGTAGGAAAACCAACAATTTTACATTGTCATTTTCCTACATTTTATAACTGTTCTTTACAACTGGGAATAATATAACAGTTTTAAGTGCGTTATGCCAGCTTTTTAATTTTGTCATTCGTTCTATTTGGGTCATATTTGGTTGGAAAATTTCGCTCTCAGACATTAAAGCTTTTAATTCATTTAAATCTTTCCAATAATCAACAGTTAATCCAATGAGATAGGCAGCACGAGACGGCCGTCCTTCAGAACGTTCATCATCCGCTCTTTCTGATTCAGCCCATAGTTGATCGCTGTGCCAAGTTTGCCATGCGCAGTTAGAGATTCACACCAGTCAAAAAAAGGCTTCAAGCTTCGGCTTCACTAATTCCAGGCTCTGGTCATACCGTTCGCTAACGGATAAGTCATTGAGGGACTTATCCAAAATAGTATGCATTATTAAATCAATAGCTGTTTCAAAATCATGTATAATAACTTCATAGGTAACTGTGACCAGAGAGGGGAGAAAACTCATGTCAGAGCCATCGATTGTTCCGGCCGGCGACTGCGCACTTCGTGTAGTATTTGAAGATAAAATCGACCCATCAATTAATCAGCTAGTAAACAGTCTGGACAAGAAGCTGACTGAGTTGTCTATTCCAGGAGTGACTGAAACGATCTCTGCTTTTCGTGTCTTGACAGTTTTATATGATCCGGAAATCACGGACCTGAACACTCTTTCTAAAACGATTCGCCAGCTTCTGTCGCATCATGATAACCTGGAAAGCCGAGAAAAACGAGTAGTACATATTCCTGTGTGTTACGATAAAGCCTTCGGAGCAGATTTAGAAGATTTATCCCGGCATTCTGGCTTATCAATCGAAGATATCATAGCTGTTCATTCCGGAAGAGATTATCTAATTTACATGATGGGCTTCCTTCCCGGCTTCGCTTATCTTGGCGGACTGGATCCTTCCCTGCATATGCCGAGACTCGACACGCCTCGTACATCTATTGAAGCGGGGGCTGTTGGTATTGCCGGTAGTCAGACTGGGATGTATCCGATGGCCTCTCCAGGAGGATGGCGGCTGATCGGATCGACACCTGTGACCCTTTTTGACCCTAAACGTGATACCCCCTTTCTTTACGAAACAGGAGATTACATTCGATTTGAACCGGTGTCCAGAGAAGACTATGACCAGATCAAAGCGGACTGCCGAGAAGGAATATACAAGTGTCAAGTGACGATGGAGGTGGTCGAACGTGGGCATTTGGGTAACCAGTAGAGGGATGCAGACGACCGTTCAGGATAAAGGACGGACTGGATTTCAGCGATACGGTTTTTCGGTATCTGGAGCGATGGATCAGATTGCTTTCAAACTGGAAGCACTGATCGAAGAACACCCGAACCATAGACGTTCGGCACATCTCATGCGTTTAATTGAAGCCATAAGAGAAGAGGGCGTATACGGCGAGGAATCACATGGCGTGGCGGATGAGATCTTAGAAGAAGAGTTTGAAACACTCTATGCCGAGATGGCTGTCGAATTAGGTCTGGAAGAGCCTGAAACAGATGGCGAGGAAGAACCTGAAACAGACACGAATGAAGACGTTGATGACGGCGAATAAGCCCAGAGTTAGTTAAATAATGAAAGGGGCGAACCCATGAGAATACGACAGATAAAGGATATACGCCGTTTATTTACACCAACGTCTAAACGTAAGATGTCTAAACAGAAGAAACGGGGGTTGATCTTAACCCTATCAACCCTTTTGTTTGTAGGCGGTATTTGGGGCCAAGCGGAAGACGTGTCAGCTAATGCGCCCGATTCATATATACGTCAGCAATTGACTAACGCCTTCAATAATAATTCCACGACATATACCTATAGGGGTTAATTCTCTATTCACGGTGGGGCGAGTAATACCATTCACAGGTGGGGTCGCTTTGATGACCCACGACCAAACATTACCGTACAAAATTCGTTGTATCACCCTAGAAGATTTAACTACCGGAGCTATCCGTTCATTGAGATGTACAGTCCCCTGGCCAACTGGGGGTTTGTCCCCGGGATTGTGGCACAATGGGATGGGGGCATGTACAGTGTAGCATCAGGTGTAGGTGCCGGATGGCAGCGTAGCGCAAGGGTAGACTATACACGGCATAAAACAGTGCCTGAAACACGTGGGGTGACCATATCCGGCTATGATCACGTAAATGGTAATGAATATTGGGTCAGACAAGGGAATTCCGTACAGGCACGCGTTCACGGACGACAAGACTTTAACGGAACAAGATGGCGTTGGAATGATTATCAGTTTTCCGAGCGAGAAAACCCACGGTTTCAATCGTGGGATGATAGCTCGGCAGGGATGAGGGTTCGCTTTGGCGAACTCGAAAGCCCTGTGATATATTCGAATATTTTTTGAGTATGTTCG
>NZ_BAAGIQ010000057.1:0-14706 GCF_054658175.1 Alkalibacterium sp. s-m-28 | reverse complement strand
GTCATTTTTGTTTTATACTTATCCATGTTGTAAGTCCTTTGTTTTGGTCTTGGATAAGTCATCCAACCCCATTATAAAGGACTTTTTTATATCATGAAACAGTTAAATTTTTAATGCAACACTAGTGAAATGGTTTAAAGAATATGAAGTGAACGGCGATCTTTCCAGAACCTCAAAAAGAAACCGTGTGTTTACGCAAGAAGAGAAGCAGTTTGCTGTCAATCACTATATCGAATACGGTCGCAATTATTCTAGAACTGTTCGCATGTTGGGTTATCCAGACAGAAATAGCCTAAGCGATTGGTGTAAGGATCTTGCTCCTGAAGCTCGTAAAATCAGGCGCAGTAAGTTAAACTATTCTCAAGAGCAGAAAAAAGAGGCCGTTATCCATCTTGTGAGCCGAGAAACCTCTGTCCAAAACATTGCTGAGCGACTACAGGTTACTCGAAAAACGCTCTATGATTGGAAAGAGGAGCTCGTTGGAGAGGAACTTCCACCAAATATGTCGAATATGCCTGACAGTCCTCACTTAGAAGAATTAAAAGATGAAGTTGATGGTTTAAAACGAGAAGTTTATCGATTACGAATGGAAAAAGATATATTAGAAAAATCTTCCGAACTAATAAAAAAGAATCGGGCATCAATCCAAAACAACTCTCCAACAAAGAAAAAACATGGGTGATTGATGCCTTGAAAACTATTTATCCTTTGACATCTATGCTTGAGAACTTAAATTTAGCCAAGAGTAGTTACTATTACCACAGAAGTCAGTCTGTTTTACCGGACAAATATGCTGATCTACGGGCCTTGCTCAAAGAAATTTTTATAGAAAATCGTAGTTCCTATGGCTACCGTCGAATGCATGAAGCTCTAAAAAAACAACATATTATCGTTTCCGAGAAAGTCATCAGACGGATTATGAAAGAAGAACAGCTCACCGTTCGGTCAATCAAAAAGAAAAAATATAGTTCTTATGCAGGTGAGATAACTCCCGCTACACCTAACCATATTCAGCGAAATTTCAAAGCTGAAGAACCCAATGAGAAGTGGTTGACGGACATTACAGAATTTCGGATTTCTGCCGGAAAAATTTATTTGTCCCCTATTATTGATTGTTTTGATGGGGCTGTAGTCAGTTGGACAATCAGTACACAACCGAATGCCGAACTAGTTAATAGTATGTTTGATCAAGCGCTTGAGACACTCTCTGGCGATTCAAAGCCAATTGTACACTCTGACCGCGGTGCACACTACAGATGGCCAGGATGGATTAAACGGATTAAAACCAACGGTTTGACACAGTCCATGTCTAAAAAAGGCTGTTCCCCAGATAACTCGGCTTGTGAAGGCTTTTTCGGAAGACTTAAAAACGAGTTCTATTATGGCCTTAGATGGGAAAACACATCGATTGACGAGTTTATCGAACTATTAGATGACTATCTTCATTGGTACAATAATAAAAGAATCAAGCTATCCCTTGGAGGACTCAGTCCGATTGAATACAGAAAGAGTCTAGGTTTAGTTGCTTGAAAAAGTCCAAAAAAACATCCGCACCTCCCGCTGGTACATTCAACTGGCAGTAGTCATTTTTAGCTAAAGATTCAAATTCAAAAAATCACACTGCAGTCTAATAATGTAAAAGTTATCAAAAGGGACCGACTCATCCGGAATATAAAACTGGATATAGCAGAATCACCTAGGATAATCTCACCCGAACAAATTCAAGCTGTGTATAAAGACTTATATAAGTATGCCTTGTCGGATGACGCGACGAAACAAGCATATATTGCGGGGGGTTAAGGGGAAGGTTTAGATTAATTGTAGGTGAATGCTTAACAGAAACAGCTACACTAAGATAGACCATTGGTTTAGTCGGTCTAGGAAGCGTCGGTGCTGGTTCAGCAGCTCACTTCATTAATAAGAAAAGATAATTTAGCCTAACAGTTAAATAGATTTGATCAAATACCCCTATGACAGAACTCGAAATGTGAGTTTGTTGTAGGGGACTTTTTTGCCTACGAATCCAATTCATTTAAAATTTCAGTGTAACTTTTCTACTGATTTTCTATTAGAAAGAAAGTTAATTCCAAAAAAATAAATAATTTAGAAAAAAGATTCCAGAAATGCTTGCTTTATTGAAAACGCTTCAGTATAATTCAAAGTATAAAGAAAATAAGATTAATGGAGGAGAAAAAAATGACTATCTCATTAAGAAATAAGTTTTTATTTAGTTCGGCATTATTGTCCCTTGTTCTGGCAGGTTGTGGAAACGGCGACACTAACGATTCTGATTCAGGTGACGACGTTAACGATGAAAGTGTGACAGAAACTGATGACAACGAAGCTACCGAAGACTCAAGTAATTTATCAGGAGAAATCACTTTCTGGACTGCGTCTTTATCAGGTGATCCTTTTGATGGATATTTTGAAGAGATAAAAAGTGATTTTGAAGACATGCACCCTGATGTTACAGTCACCATTCAGGATACGCCCCAAAACGAAATGGAACAGCGTGTATTGACATCGCTGACAGGTAGTGACGCTATGGACGTTGTAAACTTGAATCCACACTACATGGCTAATGTTGCAAGCCAGGGTGGGCTTCTCAATATGGAAGACTACTTAGATGATGATATTTCTTCTCGTTTTGTAGAAGGAGCTTTCGAGGCAGGCTACTACAACGATGAATTGTTTGCGCTACCATGGTACTTAACAACAACAGTCAGCTGGTATAACGGAGATCATTTTGAAGCAGCAGGTATTGAGGATGTTCCATCAAGTATGCAGGAAGTCCATGAGGTTTCTAGGGCTATAACTGAAGAAACAGGTAATCCATCCTTCTTCCAAATCATCAATGATGGAAATACTATTATGGAAAAGATGGTGACCATAGCTGATGGAGACAATATTGTTGAAAATGGAGAAGCTGTTTTCCACAACAATGAAGACATCTTAGAGTTCTTTGAAACCATCCAAGAGATGTACTCTGAAGGGTTGATCAGCCAGCAAAACGCTGAAGGTTCAATTGGTGCAGCACAGGAACTATTCATGAACGAAAATCTATCATTAGTTGAAGGTGGTATTACGTTCTTAGGTCCTATTGAATCAGGAGCCCCATCTGTTTATGAAGCATCACAAGCTGGCCAACCTCTAGATGGCGAAGACGCACCGATGAATATTGCGGTTATGAACTTGGCTGTACCAGCTAATACGGAAAACCCTGAAGCAGCTGTGGCCTTTGCAGAATTTGTTCTAAATGCTGAAAACCAGCTTGAATTTGCTAAATTAGCCGGAACTGTTTTGCCATCAACTGTCGAATCATTAGAAGATGACTACTTTACTGATCCGGGTGACTCGCCTAAAGCGACTGGTATTCAGCAAGGTGCACAGGCCTTGGAAAGAGCACGGGTATTGATTCCATTGACAGGCAATAACTTTGACTTAAGAGAAATGACACGAAATAAATTTGTTGAAGTCATGATTGGTGATGTTTCTGCTGATGAAGGACTAAACCAATTAGCTGATGAATGGACACAGTCGTTCAGCAACTCAGATATTGATGTTTCATTCTAACTGATAACTCTCTTGTAAAGACTATCTTTAATTAGATAGTCTTTACTTAATAAGAGTGAGCATAGAAAGTAAGATTTAGGAGGAAAGCAGTTGAAACTAACTTTAAACAGCGAAAGACAGACTAGACTTAGAAAAAGAAAGCAGTCAAGTCCACTAACCCCTTGGTTGTTTATGTTGCCGGCTCTATTAATGCTTGGAACATTTTACATTTATCCCATTATTCAATCTTTTTTATGGAGTGTGCAAGACTACCTTCTCATAGCAGGAGAAGGGGAATTTGTAGGGATTGATAATTTTCGTTTTATATTTCAGGATCCTCTTTTTAGAAGAGCATTGATGAATTCACTTTTATTTTTGGCGATTGTCTTACCCTTTAACATCTTCCTACCAATGATTATTGCATCCTTAGTTAATCAAAAAGTAAAAGGCATCGGCTTCTTTCGGGTTGTTTATTACTCGCCTGTCGTGACACCAATGGTCGTAGCAGCCTTAATGTGGAGAATGCTATATGCAGAGTCGGGCTTTATTGGTAATTTAGTTCATTTTCTTGGATTATATGATAGACCGACCAACTTGTTAATGCAGTCAGCTACAGCACTATTAGCGGTCACTATAATAACGGTATGGAAAGGCTTAGGTTATTATATGATGATTTATCTAGCGGGAATGCAGTCAATTTCTGATGAAGTGTATGAATCTGCAAGCATAGACGGAGCAAATCCAATTCAAAAATTCTTCAAAATCACAGTGCCCATGCTGGCACCGAGTGTCACACTTGTTTCCATAATGACTATAATTAATGGACTAAAAGTCTTTGAAGAAATTGCTTTGACTACTGGCGGTGGACCAGCTGGTTCAACCACTACTTTAGTTATTTACATTTTCGACAAATTCAGAAGTTTACAGGTCAGTACTGCATCAGCAGCTGGAATAGTCCTATTACTTCTAGCAGCGTTTGGGTCTATTGTTCAGTTGAAACTGAATAGTGGAAAAGAAAGAGATCTGAAAGGGTAAAGGGGATTCTTATGAGTAAAATTAAAAATCAATTCTGGCTCTATATACTAATTGTATTTTTTGTCTTTATTACAGTAGGGCCATTTATATTTACATTATTTATCTCATTAAAAGGACCAGCAGAAGGTGTCTTCACTTATCTCCTTCCGCGAGATCCGACTTTTCAGAATTATATTACTGCCTTTAGACAAGCTCGTTTTGATGAATACTTAATTAATACAGCCATTGCAGTGTTCATAGCTGTTCCGGCGAATATTATATTTTGTAGTCTGGCTGCGTATCCATTAGCCCGCATGGATTTTAGAGGAAAAGGTATCATTTTAATAACGATTATCGCGACTATGGCTGTACCCTTTCAATTATTCATGGCACCGCTATTTAATCTGGTCGGTAATTTAGGGTTAAGAAACAGTTACGTCGGTTTAATTGTTTTGCAAGTAGGGACAGCTTTTGGTATTTTTCTTGTAAGGCAATCCTACTTAACAATACCAAAAGCATTAGAAGAATCAGCGTATATGGATGGAGCCAACAAATTACAAGTATGGTTTAAGGTTATTTTACCAATGATAAAGCCGACACTTATCACACTCGGTATTTATACATTCACATTTACTTGGGGTGACTACCTATGGCCCTTAATAAATACTACTGATAGTGATATGTACACTTTATCTATTGGACTTGCACAATTATCTCAAAGTTTTGATGGGGCAAATATAAAATTAATCAGTGCAGCCTCTCTTTTAACAACTATTCCATCTCTAGCGATATTTATTTGGTTGCAGAAGTATTTTGTCGGCACAACAAAAGGTGCGGTTAAAGGTTAAATTATTTAGAATGTAGGTGGAAAAAAGTGAGAAATTTTTTAACGATTGATATTGGCGGCAGTCTTATCAAATATGGAATTATTAATGAAAACGGCGTATTGCTGTACAAAGCAGAAACAGAAACGGATGCTCACTTAGGTGGCCATGCTATTTTAAATAAAGTAATACATTTAGGAAGCGAACTACTTAAAGAATATTCTGTTGAAGGCATTTGCGTTAGTACAGCCGGGCAAGTGGATTCGAGACTGGGGAAAATCATTTATGCGACTCCTGATATCATCCCAGACTACACGGGTCTGTCAGTCAAGGATGAACTGGAAAAAGCGTTTAAATTATCAACTGAAGTAGAAAATGATGTGAACTGTGCCGGCTTGGCAGAATCGTGGCTAGGCAAAGGGAAAAATGCTAAAAGTCTTTTCTGTCTGACAATTGGAACAGGAATTGGCGGAAGTTATATCTTGGATAATCAACTGCACACTGGCTTTAGTTATTCAGGTGGCGAAATTGGCTATATGCTGATAAATGAAGGGCAGACATTACAGCAGGTTGCAGCTACCAGTAGCCTGATTCAAGATGTCTCAGAAAGAAAAAATGTGGATTCAAAGACCTTGAACGGGAAAATTATTTTTGAACAAGCTAAACAAGGGGATCAGGACTGCATCGATGGCATCAATCGAATGGTCAAACATCTAAGCAAGGGAATTTCCACAATCATCTATATGATGAATCCAGAAATGGTCGTTATTGGAGGAGGTATTTCGGCACAAGAGGAGTACCTCAAGCCATTAATCTACAATGAGCTAAAAGAAATCATGGTTCCAACTATATTAAATCAGACAAAAATTGAATTTGCTGGAAATATGAATGATGCCGGACTTATCGGGGCTTTGAGAAATTTCATGATAAAAGAAGCCCTGCATCCTATCAATAAAATTGTGACGTCAATTGATTCAAACCGTAATAAAATGACAAAAAAAGAATTGGTTATTGCCGACTATATCCTGAATAATTTATCAGAAGTTCCTAACTTGACCATCAATGAGATGGCGAAAAAAATAAGTGTAGGAGAAGCTTCAATTAGTCGCTTCACTAAAAAAATTGACGTAGGTTCTTTCAACAATTTAAGAATGCTGACCAGTCGAGCGACCGCCAGCAAAAAGAAAATGGAAAATCGGAGCAATCATTACCATTCAATTAAAACAGTGTACGATGATGTTATTGCCCGCTTTGAGGAAAGTGCAGTAGCAAAGGATATTAATCTTATAAAAGAGACACTGACAACTAATGAACGGTTCTTCTTAGTCGGTAAGCATGCACTTGAGAAAGAGCTGACTTTTATGAAAGATAAGCTATTGGAATTTGGTTACGATGTCCAGCTGTTTACAGATATCTCGCAGCGAACTTTATCCAAAAAAGTTCTCAACAATAATATAAAAGTGCTTATTTTTGATGTGGAAGGCTATGACACGAATTTAGTTGACTATGCAAAAGAGGTCAACCAGATTACGGAAACAATTGGACTGACTTCTCAAACTGATTCACCGCTGGCTAGAAGTGTAGATAAGATAGCGATTCTTCCATTTTCAAGAAAAGAAGATCGAACAAACGCCTATGAGGTTTCCTTTTATTTCTTTATGGACTTGCTAACGGATGCTCTTTTGAAATCTGAAATAAAAACAGAAAAAAGACAGGAAAATGTATCTAAGTTAAATCTTATTGATTAAGGAGTGCACCATGGATATTTTATATCTTCCTATAGATGAACGACCATGTAATACGACAATTGTAGAAATGATAGCAGACACTGGTTCTGACATTCATTTGAAGATGCCACCAGTAAAATTGTTGGGAAGTAAAAAGAAGGCTGCTTTAACGGAAAAATTATGGGAATGGGTCGGAAAAGAGGCTGCCAACTGCGATGGTCTGATTTTTAGTCCGGAATTAATGTTATACGGAGGGCTGATTCCGTCACGCTTGCACCATTTAAACGAGGGCAAACGTCAGGAGATGCTGGACAGGTTAACTAAAATCAAGCAAAAAAACCCCGACATTAAGATAGTTTCCTCAACCATTGTTATGCGAACGCCGAAGTACAATTCATCTGATGAGGAACCAGATTATTATGAGGACTACGGGCAATCAATTTTTCTGTCGAAATATTTAGAAGATAAGAAAAAGCGAATGGGTTTATCCGAGGAAGAGGAAAGGCAATTAAAAAAAGCTGCAGATGAAACTCCTCAAGAAGTCATTGCCGACTACGAGACTAGAAGGGCGTATAATCTTGAGACGTCGTTTTCAATGCTTGGTTTAATCTCAAAAGGCATTATCGATTTTATTGTTGTTCCTCAAGATGATAGTGCTGAATTTGGCTATACGGCTATTGATCAGAAAAAAGTATTCGAATTCATCAATAAACAAAAACTCAGACAGCAGACACTGGTTTATCCTGGCTCTGATGAAGTGGGAGCGTCATTACTGGCGCGTCTAGTGAATGAACAAAAAGGACGACAACCAAAGATTTTTGCTTTTTATAGCAGCACCCTAGGCCCATCTCTCATACCAAACTATGAAGATCGGCCGTTTAATGAAACATTAAAGAAGCATATCTTAGCCGTGAATGGGCGATTAGTGGATTCTATGAACGATGCTGATATCATTCTCGCTTATAACACACCCGGCAAGGTTATGCAGGAATCTTGGGAGCAGCAAAAAGAAGTGGATTCCACTTATTATTCTTTCAGAGACATCCAGACATTTGTTGAGAGGATAAAAGAAGGCTTAAGAACTGGGAAGAAAGTAATTGTTGCGGATTGTGCTTATTCAAATGGTGGAGACAAAGAACTGTTGGATTATCTCTTTCAGGAAAAGGTCTTTTTAAACCTGCATTCTTATAAGGGATGGAACACGAATGCGAATACACTCGGAACTACTCTGTCTCAGGGGTGCGTGGCTGACCGTTTAAGTAAAAAAACGGTAAAGACAAACATTTATCATTTGCTGGATGACTATATTTATCAGGCTGTTGTGAGGATGAAGATGACTGAAACGGTACTTGAAGATGAAGGATTGAACTATTTTGATTTGCAGGATAAAGCTAAAGGTATCAACCATTTAGTCAGTGAAGACATACTAAGGGTAGTTAAAGAAGACTTTCCTGAATTAACTGAAGAAATTGAGATCAGTCATTTAGCTTCAAGGAGCCCTTGGAATAGGATGTTTGAAACAGAGTTAACATTTAATCTAACTATTATGGCAGGTGAGTTTATTGATTAAATACAATACACAGGTTCTTGTTGTTGGAGGGAGCATAGGTGGTACTCTAGCTGCCCTTTCAGCTGCAAAGGAAAATAAAAACGTTGTTTTAACTGAAGAAACGGATTGGATTGGCGGTCAGTTAACAAGCCAGGGGGTACCGCCAGATGAACACCAATGGATTGAAGAAACTGGTTGTACCGATACATATCGACAGTTTAGAAATCGTGTCAGACAGTATTATAAAGATAATTATCCGTTGAATGAAAATGCACTAAATGATTCCAAGTTGAATCCAGGAGAAGCATGGGTATCCAGGTTAAGTCATGAACCGAAAGTAGCCTTGAAAGTACTGGAAGATATGCTGGCGCCCTATATCAATAGTGGCAGAATAACATTGATTAAACATGTCAAACCAGTTAATTGTATTTTAGAAAATGATACGATAAAAACAGTAGACTTTAAATCAGTCTTCACTGAAAAAGAGCTCTCTGTCTCTTTTGATGTGGTAGTGGATGCAACGGAGTGCGGCGATCTTTTACCTCTAGCACATGTTGATTATGTACTAGGTTCTGAGGGACGCTCTCAAACAGGTGAACAGAATGCACCTGAAGATAGTAATTCTCAGGATATGCAGTCATTTACCTATGTATTTGGGGTTGATTACATTGAAAATGGTGACTTTACGATAGAAAAACCTGAAGACTATGACTTCTGGAGAAATTATATTCCTCCCTATCACTTCAATTCTTTACTAGACTGGCGAGTCGGGCATGAGAATGATGAAAGTTCTGTCCAGACATTTGCTTTGTTTCCTAACAAACAAGAAAAACCTGCTCTATTTACTTATAGAAGAGCCTTTTCGAAAGCCTTACTTAAAGACCCGGTTTATGAGGGAGATGTTTCATTGATTAATTGGCCGCAAAATGATTACTTCTTAGGGTCAATTATTGATGTATCGGAGAAAGAAAAAAATAAGCATATAAAACAGTCCAAACAACTCAGTTTATCTCTACTCTATTGGCTTCAGACGGAAGCACCTAGAGAAGGAGGGAGCAAGGGTTATCCTGAACTGAGGTTGCGAAAAGATCTATTTGATACAGAAGATGGTTTGGCCAAGTATCCCTACATTAGAGAATCTAGACGAATAAAGTCTTTATATACTATTAAAGAAGAAGATGTCAGTATAGAAAGCCGAAAATCTGATGGCATTAAGGAATACGAAGACAGTGTAGGAGTAGGGAGCTATCATCTTGACTTGCACACAACAACGCAGTCAAAAAGAAGTATGTATATTCCGACGTATCCTTACGAAATACCTTTAAAATCATTGATTCCTGTCAAGGTGACGAATTTAATTGCCGGTTGCAAAAATATTGGAACGACTCATATAACGAATGGCTGCTATCGTCTTCATCCAACTGAGTGGAATATTGGCGAAGTGGCCGGTTACCTAAGCAGTTACATGATAGATAAACAGTTGACTGCACAAAAAGTTGCAAGATCAACTGAAGCAACTCAGCTATTTCAGCAGCTTATTTCTGAACAGGGTGTACAACTTCACTGGCCGGATTCAGTAAAACAAGAAGTCTTAAAGTCAGACTAATCAAGAAAGGATAATCATATGTTTTGGGAAAAAGAAAAATTCCTCTCGCGGGTCAAGGAAGTGCATCAGCACCGGTACACCAAAAAGTATCCGATTGATAGTTTTTGCATGGAAGAAGATGCCAGTGACTTGATTGCGCCTGGCATACCTGTGTTTTCAGACAATACAGAAGACTATTTTAAACAAGGAGACTACTGGACTGGCAGAGACCGGTATGTATGGCTGCACAAGCAGGTGGATTTACCTGTTCCAATGGAAGGACATTCGCTCGTAGCTTATTTCGATTTTGGCGTGACCGGAGACGGTAACAGCTCCGGAACGGAGTCGCTCCTTTTTGTTGATAAGTCTCCCTATCATGGCCTGGATAAAAATCATAGAGAAATTACTTTGAAAGAAGAATGGCAGGGAAAGACACACGCCTTTGATATAAGGTTGTGGTCCGGCATTGAGGCAGGCGGCAAGCATATAACGCAAAAGCATGTATTTAATGAGGCGTATATAGCGGAACTAAATAGTGAAGTGGATGACTATTACTGGAGACTTCGTACAGCAGTTGATTTACTTTTTCTGAAAGATACGGATGCCAATTTACTGAGTCAGCTATCCACTGTTATTGATCACTCATTAAAGCAAATTGACTGGAGAGAACCGAAAAGTGATGGCTTTTATGAGTCAATAAGACTAGCCAATCAGTTACTGAAAGATCAATTAGCTGATCTTAAGGTGAATCATCCTGCGACTGTTCATACTATTGGTCACACTCATATCGACGTTGCCTGGCTTTGGCAGCTCAAGCATACAAGAGAAAAAACAGCTCGCTCGTTTTCAACTGTCTTGGCTTTAATGGACGAGTATCCGGAATACACATTTTTACAAAGCCAGCCCCAGTTGTACAAGTACCTTAAAGAAGATTTTCCGGAGATTTATCAGAAGATTAAAGAAAAAGTCAATGAAGGAAAATGGGAAGTCGGAGGGGGAATGTGGCTTGAAGCAGACTGCAATATCCCTTCAGGAGAATCACTTGTCAGACAATTTCTACATGGCTACCATTTTTTGAAAGATGAATTTGGTGTGGAATCTGATTATTTATGGCTCCCAGATGTATTCGGTTATAGCTGGGCACTGCCACAAATACTGCAGAAAAGTGGGATTAAAACCTTTATGACCACTAAGATAAGCTGGAGTCAATATAATCGCATGCCGCATGACACATTTAACTGGAGAGGCATAGATGGAACAGAAGTACTGACTCATTTCATCACGACGCCAGATCAGAACGGCTTATGGTATTACACCTATAATGGCGATATGAGTGCTGAATCCTTAAGTGAGCTGTGGCAGAATTACCGCAACAAAGACATCAACCAGGACCTACTTATTGCTTATGGCTATGGTGATGGCGGAGGCGGTGTGACGAAAGAAATGCTTGAAATACAAAGAAGTGCAAGCGAAATGCCTGGTCTACCTGACGTGAAACAGACAACTGCCAAAGATTACTTTGAAAAACTTCACGAGAATATTAGTGATACAGACCGTTACGTCCATACTTGGGATGGCGAATTGTACTTGGAGTATCACAGAGGGACTTACACAAGTCAGGCTAAAATTAAAAAGCTGAACCGAGAATTTGAAATTCGTCTAAAGAACCTTGAAGCCTACTGTACGCTAGCTTGCCTTAATGAACAATCCTTTGATAACTATCCTCAAGAAGACATTCAGTTTATTTGGGAAGTTCTATTAAGAAATCAGTTTCACGATATTATTCCAGGAACGTCCATTAAAGAAGTCTACGAGGATGCCTTCAAAGAATTTGAAACGGCAGACAAGAAAATAAAAGACATCTATGACCGCTTTTGTAAAGAGGAGAGCACCGAATGGGCTTTATTCAACTCAGATTCCTTTACTCGGTCGAGTCATGTTTTATTGACTGAAGAAACTGAAATGAATTTTGACACAGAGATTGTTGAAACTCAAGAAACAGAAGAAGGTACTTTAGTCTTCATGCCTGAAATAAAACCTTATTCATTTTCAAAAATGAGTGGCTTTAGTCAAAGTGTTAGTGATGAGCAGGAAGTATTTGACATTAAAGAACACACAATCACTACACCCTACTACAGTGTTCGTTTCAATGAAATGGGTCAGATTGCCTCACTTTATGACAGGCGTCTTAATAAGAAATGGATAGAAGAAGGTAAAGTGGGTAACGAATTGCAGGTTTTTGAAGACAAGCCGTTGACCTATGATGCCTGGGATATTGATATTTACTACCAGCAGAAACAATACCCTGTATCACAGCTGATTAAAATGGAATGGGTTGAAAAGGGCCGCCTACGTGCCACACTCAAAGTCGTATGGGCATATAATAAATCAACCATTAGTCAGCGTATTCATTTTTATAAAAACAGTCCAAGAATCGACTTTGAAACTCAGGTTGATTGGGATGAATCTCAGCAACTATTAAAAGTCGCTTTTCCTGTTACAGTGAGATCAACAGAAGCAACCTATGATATTCAGTTCGGGAATGTCAAACGACCAACCCACTGGAACACCAGCTGGGACTATGCAAAGTTTGAAACGGTTGCTCATAAGTGGGCTGACTTATCAGAGAGAAGCTATGGTATCGCATTGTTGAACAACTGTAAGTATGGCTATGATATTAAGGACAACATTATGCGTTTATCGCTGATTAAATCGGGCATTCATCCGGATCCTGAAGCTGACAAAGGAATGCATGACTTTACGTATTCCATCTTGCCTCATTCAGGTGACTGGTACGAAGGGAATGTCGAAAGAGAAGCATGGGATTTAAATAATCCATTGAAGCCTGTAAAGGCAAGTAAAAGTCTATTAACAAGAGACAGCTTCTTCAAGATTGATGCTGAGAACGTCATACTTCATACGATCAAAAAAGCAGAAAAAGAAGATAAGATAATTATAAGGTTGTACGAATATGCAGGTGCCAGCGCAAGAGTTAATCTGTCTACATCATTAGATATAAAAGAGTGGGTAGAATGCGACCTAATGGAGAGGCCTCTTTCAAACTCTGTCCATCATGGTGAGATAACTTTCAACATCAAACCATATGAAATAAAGACTTTTTTAGTAACAGTTTAGATGTAAACCATAAATGCTAGGAGAATGTTAATGATTGAGAAAATAAAAGGTGGACTTGTCGTGTCTTGCCAGGCACTGGATAACGAACCCCTTCATAGTTCATTTATTATGAGTAAAATGGCTAAAGCGGCTGAAGAAGGCGGAGCAATTGGGATTCGTGCCAATTCAAAAGAAGATATTTTAGCGATTAAAGAAGAAACTGATTTACCCATTATTGGAATAGTCAAAAGAGATTATGACGATTCTAATGTTTATATTACTGCAACGATGACAGAAATCGACGAACTGATGGAAGCCGGATGCGACATGATTGCACTGGATGCAACTAGTCAAAAAAGACCAGAGGGTGAGAGTCTGGAGACCTTTGTCCAGGCTATTCGAGAAAAATATGGAGATGTTTTGTTGATGGCTGATACGTCTACTTTAGAGGAAGGTATTGAAGCAGACCGCATAGGCTTTGATGTGATTTCAACTACCCTCGTTGGCTATACCGATTATTCAAAAGGGCAGGATATTTTCAGCAACGACTATGAACTGCTTAAAGCGTATATAGAAAAGACTAATTGTCCTGTAATTGCTGAGGGTGGTGTCGACACACCGGAAAAAATGCGTGGTTGTCTTGAAGCCGGAGCCCATTCAGTAGTCGTCGGTAGTGCGATAACACGTCCTCAACTGATTGCTAAAACATTTGCAGACGCGATAGGATAATATCTAGATACTAATTTAGAAATAAGTGTCTATTTGCCTCCTATTTACAGCTTAGAAAAAATTAGGAACACAGTGATCTTAAAAAGTTAAACATAAAAACAGAGTAGTTATTTGCTACTCTGTTTTTATGTGTGCAGATATGTATGTGTTCCTGCAGATTTTTTTGTATTAACCTAAAACTATTTTTTCGAAATATGGCTATAAAATTGAATTTTATGAATCAATAACTCAGGTGATTATTTCGCGCTCACAAGTCCATCAATACCCAATCCGAGTCCACCAATTCACGAATCAAGTCCGCCTCTGCTATCTGCTCGAATTTGCACTTCAAGGCAATCAATTCGCACATCAAGTCCACTTACTAGTCTCTTTTATGTATAGTAATTTTAGAAGGTAAAACTTCTAAAAAATACATGAAGGAGGCTATTTTTATGCCCAGAAAGATTCCAGTGAAGTTAGTGATGCAGTATCGAGATCAAGGTTTCTCTCGAAACATGATTGCTAAAACACAGAAAGTAGGACGTAGTTCAGTTAGTGATGTCTTCCAACGAGCAGATCGATTTAATCTCTCCTACGAAGATATAAAAGAGCAATCTGAAAATGAGGTGTATC
>NZ_BAAGIQ010000056.1:0-14715 GCF_054658175.1 Alkalibacterium sp. s-m-28 | reverse complement strand
AATGTTGTTATGGTGACTACATTTTACCAAAGAGAGGTGTCTTTTTGTGTGTTTTTTGATAATTATTTATAAGAAGTTTCAATAACCGCAAGGGTTAAACCTGGATATTCAACTGCAAAACTTGAGTTAAATATAAAGCTAAGTTTCGTTTGTTAAGCAATTTCATTTATTTTCCCTCCACATAAGTGTATAGTATTGTCCGAATGATTAGTTTGCAGTTTCCAGTCTTTCTCCTTTCTGTAACATTACAATATTAATCATTGTTGGCGGTTTCATTCTAAAGAAAGTTGAATGTCTTCCTCTTTTCAGTTAGTATAAAACTTAAACATACTGTATCAAATGGTAAAGGTACGGTCAAGTACTTTTTTAAAAAAATAGAACTTTGGAGGCGTTTTATGTCTTTACTATATTATATAAATCCAGCGAAATCATGGAATGAAGGTATGCCAATCGGCAACGGAAAGCTTGGTGCTATGCTGTTTGGAGGGCCTGATGAGTTCCATATCCAATGTAACGAAGACAGTTTATGGCATGGATGTGACAGAAATAGGAACCCTCATGTAACATTCGACACACTCTCATTCATTCAGCAACTCATTTTCAACAATCAGATATTAGATGCTCAGAAAGAAATTCAGTTGAGTCTGACATGTGTGCCTGAATTCCAGCGCATTTATGAACCAGCTGGTACTCTATCTATTACTTCCAGTGTTTCCAAGGTATATTCAGATTACGAGAGAGAACTGGATCTATCTACTGCCCTCTTTTCTGAATCATATAAGTTAGGAAAATCTCAGGTGACCACGACTTGTTTTTCAAGCAAGCCAGATAATGTTATCGCTTACACCCTCCGTTCAAGTAGTGTGCTTGAAGATAGCTATACTCTCTCAATTGATCGTCTAAGAGGCAGTTACAGTGAGATGAATGATTATTCAACAGAACAGGCATCAATACTAGGCATTCGTGGCCAAACTGCTAACGGAGGCGTGCACTATGCGCAAATTCTGAAGGTGGAATCAGATGGACAGCTGACTTCCAGAGGACAGTATATTACAGTCTCTGACTTTTCTGAACTGACAATATATATTGCTGCGGCAACCTCTTTTCGAACCGAAGACCCCACTGCCTATTGTCTGGATCGCCTCTCAAAGGTTGGAAGAAGCCAGTGGCTGGAAATACTTGATCGGCATATTGAGGATTACACCCGACTTTACACCAGTACGTCACTTGAATTGAGCCAGACGTCAGCTATTAAGCCTATTCCTCAACTTATGGAAGAAGCAAAACACGGGCATCTCGACAATTATTTAACTGAGCTTATGTTTAATTACGGACGATACCTGCTTATTTCAAGTAGTCGCGGCGATTCTCTTCCTGCTAACCTTCAAGGCATCTGGAACAAGGACTTACAGCCAGCGTGGGACTCCAAGTTTACAATTAATATAAATACACAAATGAACTACTGGATTGCAGAAAAAGGCGGACTATCGGAATGCCATCTTCCTCTATTCGAACACCTGAAACGGATGTATCCCAAAGGAGTCGCAACAGCTGAGCTTATGTACGGAATTAAGGGGTTTACGGCTCATCACAATACTGATATTTGGGGCGATACAGCTCCTCAAGATGCTTATATGCCTGCGTCATACTGGCCTCTTGGTGCTCTGTGGCTTTCTAATCATATCTGGGACCATTATATCTATACTCTTGACCACAGATTTTTAAAAGAACATTTCTATCTCATGGAAGAGTCTCTTCGATTCATACTAGACTTTATGGTCGAATCACCAGAAGGCTACCTTGTCACTTGTCCATCTGTCTCACCTGAAAACAGCTTCTTCACTGAAAGTGGTCAGGAGGCATACGTCAGTTACGGATCGACGATGGACAATCAGCTGGTCTGGGAAGCTATACAAAATTATAAGGCTGCAGCTTCACTGGTAGAGATCGACTCCGCTCTGATGAACCAGGCAGAGGCAACATTGAAACGGCTTCCTCCTCATCGTGTCGGGAAAGATGGACAGCTGCTTGAATGGATTAAAGAGTATATTGAGGCAGAACCGGGACACCGACATTTTTCACATTTATATGGTGTGTTCCCAGGGCATCGAATCAAGAATGATTCTGCAGATATCAAACGTGCAGCAAAGAAAGCACTTGAGAATCGCCTGGAACATGGGGGTGGACATACTGGCTGGAGCGCTGCCTGGCTGATTAATTTATGGGCTCATTTCCATGAACCCGCTCATTTCCACGACGCCATAATGAAACAACTGAATGAGTCCACGCTTCCTAATCTTCTGGATAATCATCCACCTTTTCAGATTGACGGGAATTTCGGGTTCACTTCAGGAGTTATAGAAGGGCTTGTTCACATGTACAGCGATCGGCTTGATCTCTTCCCTTCCCTACCTGACCAATGGACGGATGGTAAAATTAATGGTGTCCGCCTCCCACATTGCGTCAGTGTGACCTTATCCTGGAAGAACCACGAGCTGGAATCGGCAGTGTTTTCAGACGTTCTACCTGGAAATCCGAAAGTCTACATCAAAGGACATTTTGTCGGCAATTTCAACGACATAATGAAAGATGACCGGTTTCATATTGGTTAAAAAAAAGAAGTGCCTTCAGCGAGGCACTCCTTTTTTCATTTTAATCAGCAAGAAAGACGAATCATGTTCCATGACAACGGCTTAAGTGTTGCGGACACTTTGCCGTCATTCAGTTCAACAGAGTCATTTGATTTAATTTCCATTGCATCGTGGTTTTCCTGTGTAGTCAGTTTTGGATCATAACCAGCAAGTTCAGTTGCTTCTTTGACTGACAGTCCGTCAAAGTCTTCAAGCACTGACTCGACCTGCAGCTCTGAGTCTTCTGATCTGTTGACCGCAAAGATGACAACTTCATTTTCCTCTTCGTTATGAATCACAGTAGATTCAATGTAAGAAACATCCTTGAACTCAGCTGAGTCATAGGTAGGTGATTCGGTCAGAGTAGTCAGAACTGTTCCTCTTCCGAAATTGGATGCCTGCATGAATGGATAGAATGTCGGCTGTTTCCAGACTTTACCGTCCTTAATGGTCATGATCGGCGCAATAACATTAACCAGCTGCGCCAGGCATGCAATCTTGACTCGGTCAGCGTTGTTCAGGAGTGTGATCAGTCCGCATCCTACAAGCAGAGCATCTTCAAAGTTGTAGATGTCCTCAAGAAGCGGTGGTGCAATATCCCAAGGTTCTCTCTTAGCATCAGCATCTTTGGAATGATACCAGACATTCCACTCATCAAAGGACAAGTTGATCTGTTTGTCGGATCCCTTTTTCGCTTTAACTGCATCACAGATCGATGCAACATCTTTGATGAAGCGGTCCATTTCAGTTGATTTAGCCAAGTAATTCGGCAGATCATTTTCAAAGTTTTCCCAGTACAAGTGTAGTGACAGGAAGTCCACATGGTCATAGGCATGATCCAGAACCGTATATTCCCATTCACCGAACGTTGGCATCTTGCTTCCAGAACTTCCGCATAAGACAAGTTCGATTGATTCATCCACCCATTTCATCGCTTTAGCTGATTCAGTAGCTAGCCGGCCATATTCATCCGCTGTCTTGGCACCAATTTGCCATGGCCCATCCATTTCATTTCCCAGACACCAGGTTTTAATGTTGAAGGGTTCCTCATCGCCATTCTCTTTTCTTAAGTCACTCCAGTATGTTCCTCCAGGGTGATTACAGTACTCAACGATATTTCTAGCTGCATCCACACCACGTGTTCCTAAGTTCACAGCCATATTGACTTCTGTATTAGCCTGTCGTGACCAATCCATAAATTCATGAAGTCCGACCTCATTCGTCTCAATAGATTTCCAAGCAAGCTCCAGACGTTTAGGACGATCTTCTACTGGTCCGATACTATCTTCCCATTTGAATCCGGATACAAAATTTCCACCCGGATAGCGGACAAGCGGAACATTCAGTTCATTGATTGCATCGATGACATCCTGTCTGAATCCTTTTTCATTTGCTGTGGGATGACCTGGTTCATAGATCCCTTCGTATACTGCACGACCTAAATGTTCAATAAATGACCCGTAAATACGCGGATCTATTTTAGAAACTGCTTGAGTTCTGCTTGCACTGACTTTAGCTTTCATTTTCATCCTCCTAATAAATATGTACGTACCAATACAAGTAATATATCACGCTGATTGCTCACCTGCAAGCGCATACTGAAAATCTTTATATACTACCTTCATTTTTTCTTCATAATATCTTCTGTTTCACTTGCTATATAATCGGTAAGTGGTAAAATTCGCTATGTACTTATTTTTTATAAGCATAAAGGATGATGATAATGATCAAAGGAATTACATTGGAGAATCCTTCCTCTGCCAGGCGCTATATGTTTATGATCACCTGGCCGATTTTCATAGAAGTCTTTCTTCAGATGCTCATGAAGCTCACTGACGTTTTCATGCTCAGTTTTGTTTCTGACCAGGCTGTAGCTGCAATTGGTGTAGTCAATCAGCTGATGACTTTTATGTTCGTCCTGTTTAATTTTACAGCTATGGGGGCCGGTGTTGTTGTTTCCCAATATGTTGGAGCAGACGATAAGGATGGTGTCCGCAATACAATAGAGAGCGCAGTCACCATAAACCTTCTGTTCGGATTGGCAGTCAGTCTTTTTGTAGGATTCAATCGCCAGTATCTTCTCAATTTATTTTCTCTCGAACCGGAACTGTTCAGTTATGCAAACAGCTACGCTCTGATCGTCGGATTCGCACTATTTGCCCAGGCCATGATTTTGACTATTTCTTCCATCTTGCAGGCAATGGGCTTCACTAAAGATGTCATGCTCTCAGTGCTGGTCATGAATGTACTGAATATCTTCGGAAACTATGTCCTGATTTTCGGTGCATTAGGCTTCCCTCGACTGGGTGTGACCGGCGTCGCTCTGTCTACTGCAGGTGTCCGCTTGCTGATCATGGCAGGAATGTTTGTACTGTTATTTAGACGTATGCCTGTCAGAATCCCTGTCAAATCATTTTTTGCACTGAAGAAAACTTTTGCCATGAAAATTCTAAATATTGGTTTGCCTTCTGCTGGTGAACAACTGTCCTACAATGTCAGCCAGATTGTGTTGACAATCATGATCACAACACTTGGAGCAACAGCCCTTGCCACTCGTGTCTATACTCAAAACTTCATGTCCGTTCTAGTCATTTTTTCTGTCTCAATCGCCAAAGGCATGCAGATTTTCATCGGACAACTGGTTGGTGCAGGCAAACAGAAAGAAGCTTTCAAATATATGTATACTGGCCTTAAATTCGCAAGTATCGTGACGATCGCCATCGGTGGTCTCTTCACCTTCTTCGGCAGACAAATTTTCAGTATCTTTTCTGATGATCCTGGACTGATTGCACTAGGAGCCTCTATCCTCGTAATCGAACTGCTATTACAGCCTGCGCGTACCGGCAACATGGTCATCATCAGCGCACTGAGAGCGGCAGGAGATGCTAAATTTCCAGTCATTATCGGCATTACTGTCATGTGGGGTCTCCTCGTTCCTTTGGCTTACGTACTGGGGATTGTATTAGGTTATGGCCTCCCTGGAATCTGGTTTGCGATGGTCGTGGATGAATGGATCAGAGCCAGCCTGATGTACGTCCGCTGGAATAAGAAACGATGGATGAACAAACGGCTGGTGCCTAAGCGGTCCTGACTTCAGTAAGTTTAATGATTCCCTCATAAACCTCTCTACTTGCAGTCATATAACGGTTTAGCTGAATGAAACCTTAGTATTGTGCTGGATTTACTGTAAAGTATGGAGCCCGACTGATGCGTCTTCAGTACGCAATGTCAGTCGGGCTCTTTTCTTTACTCTTTTTTTAATGAAAATTATCGATATGACCTGATCTATTCCACTTTTTTAATAACTTGGATAATATTTTCCAATAGATTAAATCGCACAATCCTTTTCAACCCTGCTCCAGTTCCTTCCATAATATATACTAAAAATGAACGCACAAAAAGCACGCATCAGATACTGGTAAAAGAATCCGATACGCGCTTAGTATTAAGAGGTAGACTTATCCTTCAGCGATAGTTGTAACCAGGTACTGGTTAAGAATACCTTTGATTACCTCAAGGTTTCCAGATTCAGTTTCAAACTTATCTAGACCAAGAGCATAGTCCTGAAGTTTCTTGAAGTCTGTGTTTCCGTCAACGATGTCTTTACCGATGCCTTCAGTAAATGACTTGTAGCGGTTTTCAAGAATGGAGTCAAGAGCTTTATCGTCGATAAGTTTCTGAGCAACTTTAGCACCAAGTGCAAAGCTGTCCATTCCAACGATGTGTGCTTTGAACAGGTCTTCAGGTTTGAATGATGTACGACGAACTTTAGCATCAAAGTTCAGTCCACCACGACCTAGACCGCCGTTTTTAAGGATTTCATACATAGCTAGTGTTGTTGCATACAGGTCAGATGGGAATTCATCTGTATCCCAGCCTAATAGCGGGTGACCTTGGTTAGCATCAACTGATCCCAGCATACCGTTGATACGTGCATAGTGAAGCTCGTGCTCGAAGCTGTGTCCAGCAAGAGTAGCGTGGTTAGCTTCAATGTTGAACTTGAACACGTCATCCAGGTTATACTTCTGCAGGAAGGCATATCCAGTTGCAACGTCGAAATCATACTGATGAGACGTTGGTTCTTTTGGTTTTGGTTCGATCAGGAATTGAGCATCGAAGCCGATTTCTTTCGCATAGTCATTAGCCATGTGGAAGAAACGAGCCAGGTTGTCAAGTTCAAGACCCATGTTAGTGTTAAGTAGGCTTTCGTACCCTTCACGGCCGCCCCAGAACACATAGTTTTCCGCACCTAGACGTTTACCGATTTCAAGAGCTTTTTTAACTTTAGCAGCAGCATAAGCATAGACATCAGCACTATTTGAAGTAGCTGCACCATGAACGAACATTGGGTTGGAGAAGTTGTTTGTTGTGTTCCAAAGCAATTTCGTTTTGCTGTCCTTCATGTAATCTTCAAGCATGTCAGCAATGACATCCTGATTTTCAAGTGTTTCTTTCAGAGAGCTTCCTTCAGGTGCTACGTCCACATCGTGGAAAGCAAAGTAAGGTGCACCGATTTTATCGAAGAATTCAAAAGCTGCTTCAACGCGAGCTTTAGCTCTATCCATTGGATCTGAGAAATGATCCCATGGACGCTGAGCTGTTCCAGTTCCGAATGGATCACCTAATTCTTCAGTGAATGTGTGCCAGTAAGCAATACCGAAACGCAGTGCTTCCTCCATAGATTGCCCGTTAAGCTGCTCTTTTGGGTTATAGAATTTGAACGCTAATGGATCTTTTGATTTAGCGCCTTCATACTTGATTTTGCTGATGTTGTCAAAATAAGCCATATATACTAGTTCTCCTCTCGGTTGTATGTTTTGTTAGTTGGTTTAACTTACAAACTAACAATACCCTATTTTGGAAACGGTGTCAATATGTTTTAGTATTTTTTGCTTAATTTGATAGGACCATCTATATGTGCACGTTAAAAGCGTTAATTTAAGTATTGTGCTCCACTTTATGACAATCTATGAAATGAGGAAATTTCATTATGCAAAATGAACCAGCTCAGACTGGTAATCCGCAATCCATCTTTACCTAGAGATGCATAAGCTGAAATGATGGACAGCGTTTTGCCCGTTTCTTCTGAAACACGATTCATATCATCGTACTCTTTTAAAGAAGCAGCCATTGGTTTTTCAACTACAGCATGTGCTCCGGCTTTCATTGCATTGATCGCAATTTCAGCATGTACATATGGAGGTGTACATACCGACACCAAGTCAATAGATTCGTTAGCCAGCAGCTCCTCATGATCGTCGTAAATTGTTACATCAAGATCAAAATCAGCTGCCATTTTTTCTGATTTTTTGGGATAGATGTCACACAAGGCGACAATATTTACATCCTCTTTAAAAGTTAAGTATCCTTTTATGTGTAAAGGAGCAATGCCCCCAGTTCCTATAATCGCTACGTTTAACATGATTTGAATCCTCTCCTGTTATTAGTCTTTTAGTAATAGAACATTGAATGATTTAATAAGGTCGGTAGATTTCAGCGAGCTGAAATCAGTCTGAACTTTATTCTGGCGGGTCAATACTTAAGTTCAGAAACAGATTTGTCACCTGAACTATAGTCTATTCTGGCAGAGTGGAGTTCAGGGCTTATTCATGCTCCTGAACTCCACTCAGTAAACGTGAAAATAGAGTTTACATCAACCTATTTGAATAAACTCACCTACTGAAAAAATCGTTACAATCCAAAGAAAAGCTATGACTGAAAAGATCATAGCTTTCTTTTAATGGTTTAATCGTTGTCTATCACTAATTTGTGAGACAAGTCTTTGATCGTCGGATAGACCTCCTGATAGTTTGCATACACTTTTTCATACTGGGAAACAGCTTCAGGGTTCGGTTTAACTTCAGATTTGTACTTAACAAATTCTTTTGAACAGGCTTCGAAGTCGCTGAACCATCCAGCACCGACAGCAGCAATCATAGCTGCTCCCATAGCAGGACCCTGCTCAGTTTCCAGTGTCACGACAGGCTCGTTAAAGATATCAGCCTGCATCTGCAGCCAGTCCGAATTTTTTGCTCCGCCACCCACTGAGACAATCTGAGAGAATTCTTTACTGGAATGCTTTTTCATCAGTTCATATGAATCTTTAAGAGAAAAAGTGATGCCTTCCAGAATCGCACGGGCAAAATGATCGCGTGTATGTGCGATATCCATTCCAAGGAAGGTTCCACGAATGTTACTGTCAGTATAAGGTGTACGTTCCCCAGAAATGTACGGAGCAAACAGTAAACCATCTGACCCAGGTTTTACATCTTTGACGCCTTTAAGCAGTTCTACAAAGCTTTCTTCAGGTGCAAAAGTTTTCTTGAACCAGTTCAAGCTGCTTCCAGCTGCCAATGTTACGCCCATTGTGTAGAAAGCATTAGGTACAACGTGGTTGAAGTAGTGCAGATGTCCGTTATAAGCTTTATCCCCTGACTCTTCATAAGACAGGAAAACTCCTGATGTTCCGATACTTGCCATTCCCTGGTCAGGACGGACGATACCGGCTCCAACAGCCGCGCAAGGGTTGTCTGCTCCACCAGAAAAGACTGGCACATCATGAGATAAACCAAGTTCTTCAGCTACTTCGTGGTCAAGCTTCCCGATTTCGTCATGAGACTGAACAAGTGGTGGGCAGATATCTGTAGATACACCGACTGCTTCAGCTACTTCACTACTCCATGCTCTGCTTTCCACGTCTAAAAGAAGAGTTCCTGCTGCATCAGAATATTCCATCTGTTTCTGACCTGTCAGGCGGTAGCCTAGATAGTCTTTTGGAAGCAGGAATGTGCTGACCTTGTTCCAGACATCTGGTTCGTTTTCTTTGACCCATAGCAGCTTAGGCAGAGTGAACCCTTCAAGCGCTTTATTTTTAGTGATGTCGATCAGTTTGTCGACTTTAGATGTGATGGTTTCACATTGTTTAGTTGTACGCACATCATTCCATAAAATAGCTGGACGCAGCACGTCATTCTGTTCATCTAATAAGACAAGTGAATGCATCTGACCGGAAAAACTGATCCCTTCAAGCTTTTCTTTAGCATCCGGAGTTGTTTCAAAAATGGCTGCCATGACTTCTTTTGCGGCACGGAACCATTCTTTCGGATCCTGCTCACTGTGTCCTCTTTTTGGTGTCAGCAGAGGGTATTCTGAAGATGACTCATCGACAATTTTCCCACTTTTATTAACGAGAATCCCTTTCAGCCCACTTGTGCCCAAATCTAAACCTAAAACATAACTCATATTTACACGCCCATTCTTAATTTTTATATAGAAAAGGAGACTGACTTAAGGAAAGCTCCAATCCAGAATCGATTATAGCCTTCCTTGGAGTCCGTCCCCTTCACTTATTTTATTCAGAAGTTATTTTGTTGTTCCAGACTGTCCAACCACTGTCTTGTTCTTTCCTTTAGATCCACTTCCAAAGTGACGAGTCAATGTCCAGTGATCACGGTTGTCTTCCTTTTCTTCATAACGGAAGTAGTCGAAGTCGGCCGGCTGGCTCATTCCACTTGTATCGATACAACTCATTCCTACAAAGGCACCTGTAAAGAATCCGGATTCCTGAATGTACTCATCAGACAGTTTCCATGAGTCAAAGGTTGCAGGAATATCCTTCCAGTTCTCACCATCGAATGAGTAGCTGAATGCATACGTATACTGGTCAACCAGAACCTTGAACCACACTGCTTCTGCATCATCTGGAACAGGAATGACATCATCGCCCAATGGGTTGGATACATTATTACGTTCAGCTGCGTACAGGTCGATGACTTTTCCTTTGTCTTCATGCCACGTCACATGAAGGCTT
Source organism: Alkalibacterium sp. s-m-28 (assembly GCF_054658175.1). Lineage (NCBI taxonomy): Bacteria > Bacillati > Bacillota > Bacilli > Lactobacillales > Carnobacteriaceae > Alkalibacterium > Alkalibacterium sp. s-m-28. The sequence continues at coordinate 4,275 of NZ_BAAGIQ010000056.1, read as the reverse complement.
GTCCAGTTTTTTGTGTTGTAGTAATTGACCAGACCAGCCTGCTGCTGGAATGTTACCGGATCGAAGGAAACTTTAGTTTCAGCTTCAAATTCAAATGCCTGCCAGCGACGGGCTACCAGTGCCTGTTTGTGCAGGTTCGAGAATCCACCTGCTCCATATAGACGTAAGTTTCCTGGGTTGTCTGTCAATGATGCAAACTGAGTATACGGAATACGCAGTGTCTGCCATTGTCCACCCAGCACTTCTGAATCAAACTGATCGACGACAGGGAAGTCAGCATCCCATTTCTGTTCCTGCAGGTCGGGACCTTCTACATATACTTTTGGATAGTTTCCATCCACTACATATGGCCAGCCGTCTTTCCATTCCAGTTTCTGGATCGCAGTTTCACGTCCAAGCTGGCTGTAGCCCCGGTCCATCAGTAAGACATCTCCCGGCGCTTTAGTCGGACGAGCTGTCAGGTGAGCCAGGTACCACTCTCCGTTTTTAGTATTTACGATAGAAGCATGCCCTGCTTTTTGAAGAGCCAGACGCGGGTGTCCCCATGATGAAATCAGCGGATTGTCAGGATGCGTTTCATATGGACCTTCCAGTTTTTTGGAACGGGCAAGCGTTGCTTGGTGGTCATACATCGTCCCACCTTCTGCTGTCAGCAGGTAGTAATAATCATCAAATTTATATAAATGAGGCGCTTCAGTCAGACCGACATCGGTTCCTTTGTAGATGATTTTACGGTCACCGACCAGTTTCTTCTCATCGGGATTGTATTCCTGAAGGACAATTCCTCCAAAATCGTGTTTTCCATTGCGGTGATCCCAGACCATGTTGACGAACCATTTACGTCCATCTTCGTCATGGAATAGAGACGGATCAAAACCGGACTGGTTCATAAATACCGGACTGCTCCACTCTCCGTCGATCGTTTCACATGTCGTCAGGTAGTTTGTTACATCCTTATAGATTCCACCTGTCACTTTAACATCAGAGTAAATCAGGTAGAATTTGCCGTCAGCGTAGCTTAACTGAGGAGCCCACACGCCGCCTGAATCCGGATTGCCTTTCATATCAAGCAGTTCCACTCTATTAAGCGGACGGGCCACTTGGCGCCAGTTTACCATATCTGTTGAGTGATAAATCACGACTCCCGGGAACCATTCGAAGGTGGATACAGCGATATAAAAATCGTCCCCCACTCTTAACATGCTTGGATCTGGATTAAACCCTTTAAGTACCGGATTTTTTATTGTTGACATATCGACAGCCTCCTGTGTAATTTTTCTTTAAAGAATTTATTATTCTTTATCTTTATCTTTAATAAAATTAGTTCTGACATCTCTAACAATACTGTAGTTATACAATGTCCATAGATAAGATAGAACAGCTGGGAGTGCGAGCAGTAACCATTCAGTAGTGACCAGCAGTAAGAAAGCTATTATGAAAATCACGAAAAAGTTACCAAATGTAAGTTTCATCTTTATGAAGAAATAGTACCAGCCCAGTTTGAGCAGATCCTTATATCTGAAGGAAAATTTAGTCTGTATCAGTAAAACTGGGATCAGATACAAAATAAGTACGATCATCAGAAAAACGAAAAAGTACCCCAGCAGGAACAAGGTATTACCAGCAAGTGTCAGATAATAATTGATATTGACTGAGAAGAGATAGACAATGACCAGAAACGGCAGCCAGATCTTCAATGAGTCCGTCAAATTTGTCCGATAAGATTTTCTGAAATCTCTACCCGGCTCTGAAAAATCTTCATTTTCAATCACCTAATTTAGAGTGCATACATAACCGAAACCTTTATTTTATACCGCTTTCATACATCACTGTCATCTGTCAAAGTAAAATTAATATAACAAAATTATCTTAAATGCATATTTATATGATTACAAAAGAATAACAATAAATAACTATGTAAACAGACAGAACGTCCCCTTATGATCAAGTCCTTTCTGCAAAAACAGCCATGCAGCATGACTCTTTAAAGCAGATCGACATGCTGATGTACACTCTCTACCTGTATTCAGAAGGCAACCTTTGTCCTGAAACGTGTACAAAATATTAGTAGAACACAGTTTCTATACCACTCACTCCATCATATCTAATTATTCAGCTAATGTTTTCTAGAACTCTCTGTAAGCATTATTGATGATGTCAAGATACTGGTCAACATTCTGATTTTCCAGTGATAGAATCATCTTCAATCACTTTGAAACTTAAGTCAACTTCGCCATCCTCAAATGATTCATTATATAGAAGAAATTCTTTTTTAGTGTCTCTTCAAGATGGGCTGCCCCATCGATTTCAATAGTACTAAATGGCCATGCTTTCAATGTATCTGGTGACAACCAGCTTTCATCGAAGTCTAACTTAGTAGTCATGCTAAATCTCCTTTTAAAAAGATATAGTTACCGCTAACATTCGTTTCAAAAAAAATCAATTGCTTCGAGCTTCCTTTTTTCTATATGATAATGTAACATGAAAAGAAAGAGAACCTTTACATTGTATGTTTTTTTATTTTGCAAGATATGATACACTTGGTGTATCGATAGTTTGTTAGTTGAATCAACTAACTTCTGTAATAACTATAGCGAAACTTGTTTTTGATGTCAAGCGCTTCCAGATAGTTTTTAATATTATGACCAAACACTGTCAATTACTTAACTTATTACCACATAAAGCCTTGATATATAAGGATCATACGTAAATATAGAAACGAGGAACAGTCATGTTTAGGATAAAAAGTTCAATTAGAGAAAACAACAGTATACTGGTTCTATCGGAGATCATTAACCGGCCGGAAATTTCCCGTGCGATGATTTCTGAACTAACTGGTTTGAACAAGGCAACGGTATCCGAAATCGTAAGGCGTCTGATCGATGACAATTATGTCATTGAGATCGGCCCGGGTAAAAGTACGTCTTCCGGCGGACGCCGCCCCATTCTTCTTACTGTAAATAAAAAAGCCGGCGTCTCGATCAGTTTTGATGTACGCTACGACCGCATCAGTTGTCTCATCACCTACCTTGACGGTGAGAAGATCGATTATACGACAGAAGAAAAAGATATGAGTAAAGATAATATTGTCGACTCGATCGCTTCAGTTGTTGACCATGCAAAAAACACGATGGATGAATGCCCATTTGGTATTATCGGTGTGACCGTATCTATTCACGGGATCGTACATGACAATAAAATCGAGTTCACTCCTTACTTTGACCTGGATGAAATCGATCTAGTCGCTGAGTTGGAAGAACGAATCGATCTCCCCGTTCACATCGAAAATGAAGCAAATCTGTCAGCTCTTGCGGAAGCAGCTTTTGACACCGAGCATAAAAGTATCATTTCATTTAGTGCACATACTGGAATCGGTGCCGGAATCATTCTTGACGGCAAACTCCACAGAGGAAATAAAGGGCGTAGCGGAGAAGTAGGACATACCGTTCTCTACCCTAACGGTACGAATTGTCCCTGCGGTAATCAGGGCTGTTTAGAGCAGTACTGTTCTACTAAAGCAATCGTACGAAAGTATCAGCTGCTTAAAGGCGATCCTGCACTTACCTTTGAAGATCTTGTTGAGTCTTATCATCAGAATGACTCATCCACTTTGAACTTGATTCTGCAGTTTGCTAAAGACTTTGGAATCGGGTTGATGAACGTGATTGGGAACTATGATCCGGAAGTCGTCTACATCAATTCTGAAATTTTAGAAGAGATACCTGAGCTGATCAGTCTGCTTAACCACTATTTAAGCATGACGATCTACAAGAATGTTCCTCTGAAAGAGTCCATCTTAGGAAGAAAAGCCAGTCTGTACGGCGCAACAGTGATGAATCTGCAGTCCTACCTTCATGTAGACAATGTAGAATTCAGCTTGAATATGGAAAAAGTAATGGAAGTGTGAGTGAAAGGCTTAATGCTTCTGTCACTACATAAATAAAAGGCCGGCTGCTGAGCATCGGCCTTTTATTTATGTCTTTTAGTTTGTTCTGGGAGCAATTAATGATTAATTAATTCAGAAAGAACTGGTTTAATGGCTCTAGCAACTTATATCCCGTTGACTTGTTGAGTAAAATCCGTCTAGTTGCAGTTTCGATCTTTCTGGATGAGCCGATCTGCCACTACCTTGAGTTTTAACGTAATTTCGAAAGAAGTCTCCCACTTCTAAACGTATGGGTGCGAAGCACCAGTGAAAGTGGGAGATGAATGTCGGTCAAGCGATAGCTTGAATTTATTTTTCAAGACCTTTTCTTATTAGTTCGAGGATAGCTG
>NZ_BAAGIQ010000055.1:0-15462 GCF_054658175.1 Alkalibacterium sp. s-m-28 | reverse complement strand
GGTTTAGTTTCACTAAACCAACTGGCAGAGTCTGCTTACTTAAGATATTGAACCGCCGTATACGGAACCGTACGTACGGTGGTGTGAGAGGACGGTAAATAAATTAATTATTTACCCCCTACTCGATTGTAAAGCGGAAGTACATCTTTCTGTCCAGGCTACTCGACTTCTCCAGCTTACAGGTTTATCCCAATTATATTTGTCAGGGTCAAAGCCTAAGCAGGCAGTATGGGGATTACTTGTCCAGAATGAATGAGTATAATGTGTTTCTTTTATTACTTTTATTACTACGAATAATTTTCCCAATTTATGGTTGCTCTTTTTTTCTACTTTAAGTATCATAGATAGAGTGAAAACTTTTTTAAAGAATCTCGCATTGTAATACAGCAACTGACAGTTGAGAGGAGACGAACGATGGCTAGAGATATTGGCATCGACTTAGGAACAGCAAATGTGCTGGTGCATGTTAAAGGAAAAGGAATCGTCCTGAACGAACCCTCAGTGGTCGCTCTGGATACAAAAACGAATGAAGTACTCGCGGTGGGAGAAGACGCTTATATGATGGTCGGACGTACACCGGGAAACATTAAAGCAATCCGACCCCTGCAGGGTGGAGTGATTGCAGACTTCGATATAACAGAAGCCATGCTGACATATTTTATTGATAAACTTAATGTGAAAGGGTTTCTATCAAAACCGAATATCCTGATCTGCTGCCCAACAAACATTACAGCAATTGAACAAAAAGCGATCATCGAAGTAGCGGAAAAGAGCGGTGGAAAGAATGTCTATCTTGAAGAAGAGCCTAAAGTTGCGGCTATTGGTGCAGGAATGGATATTTTCCAGCCGAGCGGCAACATGGTCATCGATATCGGTGGAGGAACAAGTGATATTGCAGTCCTTTCTATGGGCGGCATAGTAACCAGCCGTTCCGTAAAAATTGCCGGAGATACTCTGGACAACGATATTACTCAGTATATCAAGAAGAAGCACAATCTTCTGATTGGGGAACGTACGGCAGAGACTGTTAAGAAGGAAATAGGCGTCATATTCGATCATGGTCGCAATGACGAAATGGATGTCAGAGGACGTGACATGGTCACTGGTCTTCCTAGAACGATTACGATCTCATCACTGGAAGTTATGGAAGCTACGAAAGAATCCATGGTCGTCGTTGTCGAGCAGGCAAAATCTGTTCTGGAACAGACCCCACCTGAACTTTCAGCTGACATTATCGACCGGGGCATTATTCTCACCGGTGGCGGAGCCATGCTTGACGGCATTGAACTGCTTTTCGCTGAAGAATTGAAAGTGCCAGTGTTCAAGGCGGAAGATCCATTGGATAGTGTAGCTCTTGGAACAGGAATTCTTCTTGAAAACCTTAAGCAGAGAAATAAACTGTATTAAATATAGTAAGCCGATAAGTCTGGGATGTGAGTATTGGAGTGTTCGCTGATGACGTGGAAAACAATCTTAAAAGACATAGCATTTTATGTAATAAAAGTTCTAGTTGTTCTATTGCTTATAGCAGCCGCTTTTATAGGGGGAGCAATGTTAGGATACAGCGTCATTGGAGGAGCTGGGGATCCTATGGATGTTTTTAATCCGGAACTTTGGCAGCATGTATTAGACTTTATATTCTAATTTTTAGCTGTTTTGACGTTTATCTTCGGGTAAGCGTCTTTTTTTTCGTGACTTTCTGATTCTTTTAACAATATGTAATAGTAGGGAAAGAGAAATCTTTCTACTTTAATTAGAAGAGAGGAAAAAACATGAACGCCATTTCATTGATCGGAAGGCTGACCAAGGATATAGAGTTGAAAGATATTGGGGAAGGACGGCTTGTCACCAGTAATACGTTAGCTGTAAGAAAGACCTACAAGAAAGATGGAAGTAGTGATGCGGACTTTATTCCTTTTGTTGCCTGGGGAAAGCGAGCCGAACTCCTTGAAGAGTATTGTTCAAAAGGAGATCTTATTGCACTGACGGGGCGTATGCAGTCCAGGTCTTATAAAACTGAATCAGAAGATATGAGATATGTCGTTGAAATGCTTGTCGAAGATCTGGAGTTTCTCCAGAAAAAGAGCCCCGACAAAGTTGCTGCTAACCCCAGCTGAATCACTTGAAAAGAAACCGGCAGGATGACTTAGTCATCCTGCCGGTTTCTGCTGTCTAAAAAGCAGTAGGTGATATGAACCAAATTTGACGCCGGGCATGTCATACAAGGAAATTCTTCACTATTTACATTGATTTACATAGAAAATTCAACTATGGTAGGTATAATAACAGGAGCACGTATTATAGAAAGAAGGATTGTTATGCATATTTTAATGGTTGAAGACAATGAATCAGTCTGTGAAATGATCGAAATGTTTTTTCTAAAAGAAGAATGGGAGGCTACCTTTGCTCATAACGGTAAAGAAGGACTTTCACTATTTCAGGAGAATGAAAACAGCTATGATCTTGTCGTTCTTGATCTCATGCTGCCTGAAATGGACGGCATAACAATATGCAGAGAAATAAGAAAACAGTCCAGGACAGTTCCTGTAATTATGCTGACTGCCAAGGACTCGGAAAGTGATGAAGTGATCGGTCTTGAAGTTGGGGCGGATGACTATGTCACTAAACCGTTCAGTCCGCTTACTCTCGTCGCACGCATTAAGTCGCTTCTGCGCAGAGCCAATGTGAATGCCTCCGATTCAGCCAATGCTGAATATGAAATAGAAACAGAGCACTTGAAAATGGACCGGACGACTAGAGAAGTTCTACTATACAATCAAGCTCTGGATAATCTGACACCTAAAGAATTTGACTTGCTTTACACTTTAGCCAACAGCCCAAGACGAGTTTTTTCGCGTGAGCAGCTTCTTCAGCTGGTATGGGATTATGAATACTTCGGAGATGAGCGGACAGTTGATGCACATATAAAGAAATTACGTCAGAAACTGTCGGAGAATGGCCCCCAGGTAATTCAGACTGTATGGGGAGTGGGATATAAATTTGATGATACAAGATCGATCGATTAAGATGAAACTGCCGTACTTCTACCAGCTTTTTCTTGGTTTTCTGGCAGTTATCATTATTTTAATGACTGTGACGGTAGTGTCACTTGTTCATTTTGGACGGAATACTGCGGTGAGAAGCATCGAGACTCGCTTATTTCGTTATGCTGAATCGATTAAAGATGAATCGCTGGAAGGCGATGACCTCAGTACCATTCAGGAGCTCCTTTATGATCAAGGGGTATCGTTTTTTGTTTTTGACGAGACAGGCTCTCTGATTTTTCCACAGCTTCCTCCCGATATGGAGGCGAGAGTGGTTCCCGAAGAAATAGACCGGCTGCGTAGAGGTGAGCGTCTGTCGCTGACTACAAATCAGGAAGACATGCTGGGAAACCCACGTGAAACGGCTCTGATCTATCTTCCTTATTTTGACAATCAGCAGGGAGACTATTCTGGTTTTGTGACAGTTAGTGCACCGGTCAGTCATATTGATGAACAAATGGAAGAACTGGAAGGGAACCTCTTTCAGGCATTTCTGATTTCAACAATATTAGCTGTACTGATAAGCTTTATCTTCGCTCATAATCAGGTTAAGAGGGTAAATCGTTTAAGAAAAGCAGCACATCAGGTAGCTGAAGGCGAGTACAGTATACGTTTGGACCATAAGGAAAGAGACGAAATCGACTATCTCTCAAGAGATTTCAATCGTATGGTCAGCGCGCTCAAGTTATCCCAGGAAGAAGTGAATCGCCAGGAGGAGCGAAGGAAGACATTTATGCAGGATGCGGCTCATGAGATGAGGACCCCCTTGACTACAATCAATGGCCTGCTGGAAGGACTCGAGTATGGGGTTATTCCTGAACAGCAGAAACTGAGAAGTATTCAGCTGATGCGCAAGGAGACACGCCGTCTGATCAGACTGGTCAATGAAAACATGGATTATGAAAATATCCGTTCCAATCGGATTGTTCTGAAAAAGCATTATGTGCCTCTTGGTGATATACTTGAGGAAATTAAGGAACAGATGAAAGAGATAGTTGTGGAATCAACTAACACACTGATAATAAAAGATGTTGAAGGACTTTTTGTATATTCGGACTACGACCGGCTGAAGCAGATACTGGTGAACCTCATAAAGAATGCCATGCAGTTTACTAGTGAAGGAACGATTATTGTCAGTGGAACAAAAACTGACGAAGGAGTCAGTATCAGCATAGAGGATACCGGGATAGGCATGTCTGAGGAAGAGCTGCGCTTTATCTGGGAACGGTACTTCAAAGCGGATTCTTCAAGAGTCAATACGAAGTATGGAGAGTCTGGTCTGGGACTTGCTATTGTTCAGCAGCTTGTCCAGCTTCATCAGGCTAGCATAGATGTTGAAAGTCAACCAGGCGAAGGAACCATCTTCACAGTTCACTTTCCTGATAAAGAGGAAGGGTATAGTGAAGAAGAATGAGAAAAACTTTTGAGAAATTCATTAAATCTTGAGAATATCTGACCTGTAAGGGCTTGTATGGTGGATGGAGTTAAAAGATCGTTCATTTTCATGTAAAGTCCTTTACAGGTCTGATTTTTTGGTCTATATTTATAAGTTGAAAGAGGCGTGTTCAGTACTGAATTAAACTTGTACTAACGGGCCGTCATGTCTAACAGAGATAAAGAAGGGACTTCTATGTCTAAAATAAAACAAATCTTCATGAAACAAACTGATCTATTCAGTGTACTTATCGTTCTATTCTGGCTGAAAACTTATGTTGCCTACCTAATTGAATTTGAACTGGGGGTAACTGGGTGGCTTCAGCATGTCATTTTACTGATCAACCCTTTAGGGCTGGGTATCATTCTCTTTTCGGTGGCACTTTTCAGCAAAAACAAGAAACGTCGTACCTGGATGCTGATGGGGATTCTGCTGGCGGCTACGCTGCTTCTCTATTCAAATATTTTATACTACAGAGAGTTTACTGACTTTCTGACAATGAACATTTTAGTAGGATCCAACAATGTATCTGGGGCACTGATAGCTTCCACGCTGGCCATGATGAGGCCTTGGGATGTTTTGTACTGGATCGATGTCATAGTCTTTTTTGCTGTGATGTATATGGTCAAAAAAGGCCAGCCAGTATTTGGCAGCAGACTGGATATCAGCAGGAAAGCAGCTGGTACACTTCTCCTAGGTATTCTTATGCTCGTCGGAAACCTGATGTTGGCAGAAATCAGTCGACCGCAGCTGCTTACACGGACATTTGACCGGAATTATATTGTTAAATATTTGGGAATCAACTTTTTTACAGGATACGATGTCTATCAAACAGCCAAGAATTCTCATATTAAAGCCAGCGCTGACGAATCTCATCTTGAAGAAATCGTCAGTTATGCAAAAGCTAACCGTGCTGAACCCAATCCTCAATATTTTGGAATGGCAGAAGGCCGTAATATCATTGTGATCGCTATGGAAAGTATTCAGCAGTTTCTGATCGATTATGAGCTGGAAGATGAAAACGGCGAGACACACGAAGTCATGCCTTTTGTAAACAGTCTTTTTAATAGTGAAGAGTCCTTCAGCTTCAGTAATTTCTATCATCAGACTGGTCAGGGAAAATCTTCGGATGCTGAAATTCTCACTGAAACGTCTCTATATGGACTTCCTCAGGGCAGTGCATTTCAGACTCTTGGGTCATCCAATACATTTCATGCAACACCAGGGATACTGAAAAGTAAAGCTAATTATACATCAGCAGCCTTTCACGGCAATGTCGGTTCTTTCTGGAATCGTTCAGATACTTATCGGCAGTTCGGTTATGATTATTTTTTTGATGCCGAATTTTATGATCTGTCAGGAGATCGGGCGCTTGAGTATGGATTGAAAGACAAGCTGTTCTTCAGAGATTCTGTTGAGTATCTTGAGCAGCTTCCACAGCCATTCTACACCAAGTTTCTTACAGTCACACACCATTTCCCTTATCCTCTGGACGACCAGAATTCTGGGTTTCCGATTGCACAGACAGATGATTCTACAGTGAATGACTTCTTTGCCACTGCTAATTATGCTGACGAAGCGATGGAGGAATTTTTCACTTATCTGAAAAAAACAGGGTTATATGAAAACTCTATTTTTGTCATGTATGGGGATCACTACGGTATTTCCAATATGAGAAACCCTCACGTGGCTCCACTTATTGGAAAAGATCCTGAAGAGTGGGGAGAATTTCAGAATGCCGAGATGCAGAAGGTTCCGTTTATACTTCACATTCCTGGAATGGATGAAGGGGAAGTGTTCGACATGCCGAGCGGGCAGATTGATGTGCTGCCAACCCTGCTCCATCTTCTTGGTATAGAAACGGATGATTATCTGTTTATGGGACAGGATCTACTCTCTCCGGGACATGACAGCAGCGTAGCGTTGAGGAATGGACGAGTGATCACAACTGACTACACCTTCATTACTGACCGGATCTACGACAACCAGACTGGGGAAGAATTATCCGAGCAGTTTACTGAAGCAGAACGTCTTGAACTTCTCGCAGAACGAGACCGTGCTCGAATGGAAATGAATCATTCGGACAGACTGATGTCCATGGACTTGCTCAGATTCTATCAGCCTGAAAGTCTGACAAAACTGGATCCACTGGATTATACCTATTCCAATCAGATGGACATTCTTCAGAACCATCCAGAAAAACAGACGAGTGTAATTGAGAAGAACGACGGTCATTCCACACTTGAGCTTTATGAAACAGATGCTCCTGAAATCAGGGAAAAGATGGATTATATCTATCGTCCGAAACCTGGACTGATGGAAAGAATCAGGAACTAATAGAATGAAGAATGATAAGAAGAGAGATGAACAGACTGTTTGTCTCTCTTCTTTTCTTCTCGATTAAACTGTAAGTATCATGTATGGTATAATTATAGAATGAAAGCAACAATGAAAAAGAAATCAAAGGGGCACATTATGAAGAATTTACAAGTAAAAAAACTGGCAGCCAGTCGGATACAAAAAGGGTATCCGGCTTTAGAAGACTATGATTTTAAAGATAAGGACCAAGTTGTAGAAGGCGACTTTGTGAGACTGGTAGACAGCTCCCGCAAGTTTGTCGGGCTTGGCTATATTGGAGACGAGAAAAAAACAGCCGGATGGGTACTGTCTCTAGACGATACTGACAAGCTTGACATATCTTTTTTCGATCGTCAGTTCAGAATTGCACGGAAGAAACGGACCCCATTTTATGCAGATAAACTGACGACTGCTTTCCGATTCTTTAATGGAGAAGGCGATGGAATCGGTGGGATAACGGTAGACTATTATGATGGGTATTATGTCTTTACATGGTACAGCGAAGGGATTTACCAGCATAGAGACATGATTCTGGATGCATTCAGAATGGCTGTGCCCGACTACAAGGGAATCTATGAAAAGCTGCGCTACCCATCAGCTTCATTCAAGTCAAAATTTGTAGACGGAAAACAGGAAGACGAGCCAATGACTATATTAGAGAATGGGATTCGCTACAATGTCTACCTGGATGAAGGATGGATGACAGGGATCTTCCTGGATCAGCGAAATGTCAGAAGAAAAATCATGGAAGATCTGGGTATGGGCCGTAAAGTACTCAACGCCTTCAGTTATACTGGTGCCTTTTCAGTCGCAGCCGCAATGGGAGGTGCATCAAAAACAGTCAATGTTGATGTAGCAAACAGAAGTAAGGGAAGAACTAGAGAACAGTTTGAATTGAATGGGTTGAATCCGGATGATCATGAAATCCGAGTAATGGATGTTTTTGATTATTTTGACTATGCCAAGAAGCATCAACTGCGCTTTGATCTGATTGTTCTTGATCCACCAACTTTTGCCAGAACTAAAAAACGAACGTTCAGCGTAGATAAGGATTATTCTGAACTCGTAAAAGATGCAGTAGAGGTACTGGCTCAGAACGGTGTACTCATTACTTCTACAAATGCCTGGAGCGTCAGTAGAGATGACTTTTTTGAAATGGTCAACGATGCACTGGAAGAGCTTCAAGTAGACGCGTATCTGATGGATGAACATGATCTGCCAGATGACTTTGCCGTCAGCAGAGCGTATCCCGAGGGCCACTATCTTAAAGTGTTTGTGCTTGAACGGACAAACTAAATTAACTATATAAGTGTAGACGTTCTGCAGGTTGACCCGAGAGGATAAACTGCAGGGCGTTTTCTTGTAGTGCAGGAAAGGCTGAGTCTGAGTGATTATCGAGGCTTAACGGTAAAATGAACGGTCCATGTAGTTATGATTTTTTCATGAAAAATTATGTTCTTTAAGCTAACTTATACTAAAGGGCTCTATAGGTATGCTAAAATAGTAGGGCATATGTAGAAAGACTAACTATAAGAAGTCAATAAATAAAAACTAAAATAAAGTAAATTTTGTTGATTTTTCTGAATCATAAATAGTGAACTAGAGAGCATATCAAATAAGCCTAACAGTAGGTAATATTAAAAAGTATTATTGAATTTTATATACTTCATTTTTCTTTAAAACGGCATGGATGATATAACAAAGTTTACGTGAAACGGCACCAATAGCAGTAAGATGATGCTTACCTTCTGATCTCTTTTTCTGGTAAAAAGCTTTTAAAACAGGGTCATGATTTGACGCAACAAGAGCGGCTGAGAACAAGGCTTTTCGCAAGTAAGGTGAACCTCGCTTACTCATGACATTATGGGAGGCTTCAAACTCTCCCGATTGTGTGACAGAGGCATCGAGACCTGCATAGGCTACTAGTTTTTTAGGTGTACTGAAGCGATTGATGTCACCAATTTCGCCTAAAATAGTCGCACCATTGACGTCACCAATACCAGGAACAGTGAGAATAACGGAATCTAACTGTTCCATACGTTGCTTGACCTGTTGGTCAACTGCTTCCACTTGCTTCTCTAGAAACATCAATTGTTCAAGCATAGAGCGGAGCTGGAAAATATAAGCGTCCTGAGCGAAAGTTATTCCAAAGGAATTTGATGCCGCTTGCTTTAATTTATCTGCCTTATCTAAGCGTAGGCGACCACGGCTATTTTTTGATAAAAATTGCATTAATTCTTCTGTTGAAAGAGCGTCAATTACTTCAGGAGATGACAGCTCATATAGCACTTGTTTAGAAGCTTTACCGAATATCCCAGATTTGGGAAAGACGGTCTCATATTCAGGGAACAATTGGTCAATAATCGCAATGATTTTTCGTTTAAAATCGCTAGCTGTTCCTTTTAAATAAGCCCGGTACCGTGCGAGTTGTTTTAATTCAAGAATAGGTTCGTCACTCAAGGCAGACTCGCCAAACGAACCATAACGGATTAAATCAGCAATTAGAACCGAGTCGATAATATCATTTTTTCGTTTTCGAATTTCTGTTCCTTTACGCCAACCATCGGTTTGGATGGGGTTGATGACATGAACAATATATTGATTTGCATCAAGGAATGAAAACAGCGTGAGCCAATAATGACCTGTGGCTTCCATACCGATAGAAAAGTCAGCAGGGTCTGTTGAAAAACGATTGAGATGTCGAAGAAGCTGTTCGCCGCCTTCTTTATTATTCTTAAAAGAAAACCCTTTGAGTAGGATTTCACCAGTGTTAGACATAATAGAAGCTGCGTGTGTACGTTTTCCGATATCAATACCAAGATAAAACATCATTAACACCTACCTGTTTTAAATTTTGGATTGGTAGAGCCACTCATCTGAAAAGCGCCACTGCCTTGTGGTAAATACGGAGTAATATCATAAAGATATTCAACATCTAACTTATACGTGGATTGCTTAACAGAGAGAGGGATCAGTCTTTCGATTACGAGTTCATGGGACCCAAGGAAGAAACGATCAAACCTCTCAATCCATTAAACAAATTATCCCATGAAAGAGATAAAAGAAACAATTGGTTTCTAGGGTCACCCACATAAAAACCGGCACATAAAAACCGGAAGGTTAAAACCCTAAATATAATATACAAGGAAGATCGTGATGACCGCTTATATCAGTGTTAAAGACGAAGTAAAGAAATACAAATCTGGAGAAACAGAAGTGATTGCAAACGACAAAATCACTTTCGATATTGAAAAAAATGAATTTGCTGTAATCGTCGGTCCTAGTGGTGCAGGAAAAACAACTGTTCTAAATATTCTTGGTGGGATGGATGCTGCAGATGGAGGCGAAGTCATTATAGACGGAACCGATATTGTGGGCTTCGACCAGAAACAACTGACAGAATACAGGCGCAACGATGTCGGCTTCATCTTTCAGAATTACAATCTGATTCCTAACCTGACTGCGAAGGAGAATGTTGAATTGGCAGCTGAGATCTCACCTGATGCTCTTGATGCAAAGGAAGTGCTCATAAGTGTCGGACTGGAACATCGGATGGACAACTTTCCGGCTCAGCTATCAGGAGGAGAACAGCAGAGGGTGGCTATTGCCCGGGCCCTAGCTAAGCAGCCTAAGTTGCTTTTATGTGACGAACCCACCGGAGCACTGGACTACGAAACTGGAAAGAAAGTTCTCGACCTTCTCAGCCGTTCAAAAGAAGAATATGGAGCAACGGTTGTCGTCATTACTCATAACCGTGCCATTGCTCCAATGGCTAATCGAGTGATCGACATCAATAATGCTAAAGTCAGAGAAGTCACCATCAATGAACAGCCTCAGTCTGTTGAAAGCATTGAGTGGTAAGCAGATGCCGAATAGAATTGAGGGGATAAGATGAAATATCGAACAGTTTGGAAAGACACTTTAAGAGAAATCTGGCGGACCAAGACCCGCTTTCTGTCTATTTTCGCCATCATTATGCTGGGCGTTGCCTTTTTCGCTGGCTTGAGCGCAACGGGGCCAGTCATGGTCCATACTGCCGGAGACGGTCAATGAAATTGCACTGGATAACACGAACAGCTATTTGGGCGACTATAAAATCGGGGATACAGTTCAGATCGAAGAAGGTACACCGGACGAGTATGAAGAAAATTTTTCTGAAACAACTTTCGAAGTAGTGGGATTTGTCAATCATCCTCGCTATATTGAGCGGATGGAACGTGGCAACACCCAAGTCGGGACAGGTTCTCTGGATGGCTTCGCATTGGTACTGGAAGAAGTGTTTGATATGGAAGTACATACAGACGCCTATTTACTTTTTGAAAACGCACGCGAGTATGATGTGTATTCAGAAGACTATGATCAGTATATTGATGAGCGCACAGAAGAAGTCGAAGCATTGCTAGCAGATCGTCCTTCCGAACGCTATGAGGCACTCGTTGAGGAAATCGAAGAAGAAATCAGTGACGGCTATTATGAAATCGAGGAAGCGCGACAGGAGCTGGAGAATGCCGAGCAAGAACTGGAAGACGCCCGAATTGAAATTGAAGAAGGGGTTGAAGACTACGAAGAAGGACTTGATGAGCTGGAGCAGGAAGAAGCAGACGCCAGAAGAGAAATCGAAGATCAGCGTGCTCAGCTGCAGTCCGCTCTTGCTGAAGTGGAATCAAATAGACAACAGCTTGAAGCAGCTCAGATAGAAGATCCACAGACCTCCACTGAACTTAACGCTCAGGAAGAACAGATCCAGCAAGGACTGGCCGAACTGGAACAGGCAGAACATGAGCTTGATACTGAAATTCAGGAAGCAAGTGCTGAACTGGAAGATGCCCGCGTTGAGCTTGAAGAGGCACAGGAAGAGTATGAAGAGGGGCTTGCCGAGTTCGAAGAAGAACAGGAGAGTGCAGAAGAAGAGATAGCAGAAGCAGAAGCAGACCTGGCAGAAGCCGAAGAGGAGCTTGCTGATCTGGAAGAGCCGGAATACTTTATTCAGGATCGGATGTCCTTTCAGGGCTACGGAGAGTTTGATGAAAATGCAGAACGGATCACAGCAATTGCGCAGATCTTTCCTGTCTTCTTCTTCCTGCTTGCGGCACTGATATCGCTCACAACAATGACTAGAATGGTCGATGAGGGAAGAAATCAGATTGGAACACTAAAAGCTTTAGGTTATGGAAACTTTCCTATTGCGATGAAGTATTTCGTTTATGCCTTTATCGCAACAGTTGCAGGTGGAATTATAGGTCTGCTACTAGGGTACTGGATCTTCCCAACTGTAGTAATGGATGCCTACAGTTCAATGTATAATCTGCCATCCGCAGATACACAGTTCTACTGGAGTTACGCCGTCATTTCAATTACAGGTGCACTCCTTGCAACAGGTTTATCGACACTCGTATCCGTTCGACTATCACTGAGGAGCAACGCAGCTACCTTGTTGAAGCCAAAAGCACCTAAAAAAGGTAAACGGATCTTCCTGGAATACATGCCATTTATCTGGAATCGGTTCACCTTTACTCAAAAGGTTGCGTCGAGAAATCTGTTCAGATATAAGCGTCGCATGCTCATGACTTTATTTGGAGTGGCTGGTGGAACTGCACTGCTTCTTACTGGGTATGGACTTTCCGACTCGATTGGAGATATCGGAGAGATACAGTTTGGAGAAATCAATCTGTACCAGGCTATTGTCTCAGAGAACACTGATGCCAGTGAAATTCAGGTCGAAGAGTATATAGAGACACTTGAATCCTTAGAAGGGCTGGAAGGGCACCTACACGTCAGTCAGGATAATGCCTACGCAGAAAGAGACGGGGAATCTCACGATATCAATCTATTTGTCCCAAGCGAACCGAGTCGGATGGAAGAGTTTGTTGTCCTTCGTGATCTGGATGATGAATCGGTTACCTTTGATTTACCTGAAGAAGGAGCCATCATCACTGACAAACTGGCCGACCTGCTGAATGCTGAGGTCGGAGATATCATTACTGTAGAAACTAATGATTCAGATGTGTTTGATATCGAAGTTGAAGAAATAGTTGAACACTACGTTCAACATTATGTTTATCTGTCACCTTCAGCCTATGAAAAACTCATGGGAGAAGAAGCTGAGTACGATACACGCTTATTGAGGTATGATACAGAGGCAGTCGACGACGATAAGCTGGGACAGCAGCTGACAGCTGAAGATGCTGTTCAAGGTGTGGCATTCGCCGCCGCGATCGAAGACGCGTTCCAGGATTCGATGGATAGTCTGGATGTAGTGACCATTGTCCTGATCGTTTCCGCAGCTTCACTGGCCTTTGTTGTCCTATACAATCTGACAAACATCAACGTTTCTGAACGGATACGCGAACTGTCTACCATTAAAGTGCTCGGGTTCTTTGATAAAGAAGTGACGATGTATGTCTATAGAGAGAATCTGGTGCTCACTGTCTTAGAAATCCTTGCCGGTTTCGGACTAGGATTCATCATGCACCGGTTTGTTCTGCAGACTGCAGAAATCGACATTATGCGTTTCGCAAGACAGATCAGTTTAACCAGTTATCTGTACTCGTTCCTGCTGATGTTCTTCTTCTCAAGCTTGGTCATGCTGGTCATGCACTTTAAGCTGAAAAGAGTGGATATGGTAGAAGCGCTCAAAACACAAGACTGATGCGCACACGTTTATTGAGTGTGGGGGGAGGTAAGCTATGGATGGATTTAAAGAAGCCGAGAGTGTTGGAGAATTAAGGAAGCTGATTGACAATGAAAAACTGGTTTTCGTCTTCCTCTACGGCGAACATTGTTCCGTTTGTCATGGAGTGATGCCTCAGATCAGACCGATGATCGACAGCTATAATGACCTGACGTCTATTCAGGCCGATATCGAAAAGCTCCGCATCTTATCTGGAGAGTTTACAGTCTTTACCGTCCCTGTTGTGCTTCTTTTCCTTGAAGGAAAAGAAGTGCTTCGTATTGCGCGTTTCATACGTACGGAAGAGCTCAAGGACAAGATCGACAGGATACTGGAATCAGTCTAGGTGAATCATTGAGTCATTAGGATTCTTGATTAAAACTGCAATGCTAAAAAATAAGCTTATAACGAACGGCAACAGTACTTTATTCTGAAACGGAAGAGGATAACAGGCCTGTCTCAACAGACAGACTCCGATGTGTTTTCAGATCAGTATTGTCGCCGTTTTTTGTTAGAAAAAGGCTGCAGCGGCAGCCATAATTAAAGGAAGAGACTCGATTTCTCGAGTCGCCACAGCATCTAAGTGAGCGGGTACAAAAGTAAGTATTATTGCTCACTCATATTGAAAAGAGGCGTGGGAGAGTATAAATCAGGAGATTATCGCCCACTCGATTAGAAAAGATGGTTGGACAGGCAATAGCTGTTAGTAAAGCGAGCGCTCGAATGAAGGAATCGATTGAGCGGGAATTAAAGCATAAAAAGAGGAATTCTCGAGAGAATTCCGCATCTTAATTACTTAACGATCAGCTGATCAGCCAGTCCATTTTCCATTCTCGTGCTGCCCAGTCCATCAGTTCGTTGACGTCCTTAGTCAGGTCGATCGACGTCAGATCTTTACCAGTCGATAACGTGTCTGAAAGGTTTTCTATTTCATAAGTCAATGCCCGGCCATGCTCACCGGCCGTTACTTCCTCCGTCTGACCATCTGAATAAGTGATAAGTGCTGAATCAGCTCTTGGATAATTCATGACTGTGATATAAGCTCCTTCGCAGACAATCACACCTTGTTTCGGCATTTTGGAACGGAAGCTGAATGAGACTGTACTCATTTCACCCTCTTTATTACTGAACTGGAAGGAACTGCGCTCATCCACACCACTGTCATGTAATGAGACAGTGGTCCTACGTTCATCAGGCTGGCTGGAAAGGAAATACCTCATGAAGGAAAGAGCATAGACGCCAATATCAAGAAGTGCGCCTCCGCCTAGATCAGGATTAAAGAAGCGGTTTGTCGGGTCATTGGGTTTCAGGCTGCCGAAGAAAGCATGAACCATTTTCAAAGGACCGAATTCTCTTCCAGTAATGCGTTCCTTCAGCTGAGAGAAAATCGGCATATGATAAATCGTCATGGCCTCAGCTACAATGAGATTCTTCTCTTCGGCCAGCGCCAGCACATCGTCGAGTTCGTTCTTAGTCATCGTGATGGCCTTCTCACACAAAATATGTTTATTGGCTTTAAGAAGCATCATCATATTATCATTGTGCAGGCTGTTGGGCGTAGCCAGATAGACAATATCTATTTCAGGGTCATAGGCCAGCTGCTCGTAGCTGCCGTATGCCTTGGGGACCTTGTAGGTACTGGAAAAGTCAAAGGCTTTCTGTAAGGTACGTGAGGCTACAGCAGTAAGTTCCGCTTTGTCTGTATCGAATGACTGGGCGAACTGGTGAGCAATGTCTCCTAATCCGATCATGCCCCATTTTATCTTAGTCATAATTATCCTTCTTTCTGATTGCACATTGATGATAATAGTGTAACAAACTATTCATTGAGTGAACTAGGAAACTCCAAGGAATAATTGGGGGAATAGCTCTTAAATGAGCATACAATTGATTGGTTTTTACAGCACTATTGGATTTATCTCGTCAAACAGGTTTTGGTTTGATGGTCTAGAAAA